>CBEVGD010000021.1:0-20083 GCA_965549355.1 uncultured bacterium
TCAAAATATTCGTAAATTCTTCCAGTTATATAAGATGGCAGGTTTAAAAGATAAAATTCTTTTCCTTTCAGTGATGTTACTTTTTCAAATCGTAAATTTCCTGAATAGATTCGAATAGCATAATTATGTGGAGCAAAATCAACAAATTCCATTAATGATCTAAGCCGCCCGGTTTTTCCCAGTTTTACTTCTATCGGTATAAGATAGTTTTTCATTTGTAGCACATAATCAACTTCTGCACTGGATTGTTTTTTTTCTTTAACCCAGAAACAGTTTTTAGCAAGTACATTATTCTGTAAAGACAAAATTTCCTGACCTACAATATGTTCGGCAAGCTTTCCTTCATAAATATTATCAATAAAATCATTTCCCAGTATTTGAGATTGAATCCCTGTAATTTTATTAATGATACCGGTATCCAGCAGCTGAAGCCTGGGCGATCTTCTAAAACTTTCTCTTACAGGCAAGCTTGTCCCGGTTGTTGGATAAACCAGGGATAATAAAAAAGTCTTTTCAAGTATTCTAAAACACTCTCCTATATCTCCGGATTTATAATTTGAATTTCCAAAACCTTCAAATTTTATTCTTTCTCCTGCATATTTAAAGGCAGCAGTTATTAAGAATCGTATAATATTTGCCTGCTTAGGGTTTTTTGAATATTTTTCTACATCTTCCAGGTAAGTAGCAATTAAACTTTCAAACACTCTTCCTGCTAAAACTAAATCACCTGTTTCAAGATATATTTTAACTATTTCAGGCATTCCGCCTATTAAGCTGTATTCAGCAAATAACTCCAATAATTTTTGGTGCGCATAATCAGGAAATGGAACTGTGTTCCATAGATCATATGCTGCTGCATTGCCCTTAGCCATGAGAAATTCCTGAAAATTAAAAGGTCTCAATATTAAAAATTCTACTCTTCCCACAGGAAAACTTATTTGGGTATCCAGTATGTTTTCCAACAAAGAGCCTGCAGCTATTATATAAATATGGTTTACTTCTTCATAAAAATAGCGTAAAAGCTTTACTGCCTGTGGTGAATTCTGGATTTCATCAATAAATACCAATACAGATGCATTACCTTTTAAAACAATATTTTTCCTTAAAAATAAAATCTGAATAATTTTTTGAACATCATTATTCTGCTCAAATATTTCCAGATCTTTTTGCTTATCCAGATTCAGGTGTATAAAATTATCAAATTCCGATGAAAACATTTCTATAAGCGTTGTTTTACCTACCTGTCTTGCACCTCTTAGAATCAAAGGCTTTCTTGTAGGACTGTTTTTCCAGTTAATTAAATCTCTTATTAATTTTCTTTTATACATATAAAGTCAACCTTATATTTTTATATTATCAACACATAGTCAACCATAATAATATATAATATTAACACAAAGTCAAGCATTTCTACAGAATACCTGGTTATTATAAAGCGTGTTAATTGAGTTAAGTTTTAAGAAGTAAGTATTCAGTAAATTTAAATTTATACTGAACTTACCGGCAAAAAGAAAAGAGATATTGAATGCAGTTAATAGTGATTCCGGGTTCTCCTTCTACACCATGGTAAGGATTGGACAGACTCTTAAATAACAGGCAGGACGCTCTCCCGCAATCTTTTCACAAAGCCGGCCGGGTCATCGGCCCTGAAGATAGATGTGCCCACTGAAAGAATAGACGCACCGGCATTTACTACAAGCGGGGCGGTCCTCAGGTCTATTCCCCCATCGACCTGTATATCTATGACCTTCTGCGGCTGGCCCGTCCGCTCCTTATAATCTTCTATCATTTTTTTTAGCCGGCTTATCTTATGGACCATGCCTTCAATAAATCCCTGTCCGCCATAGCCGGGATTTACAGTCATAATAAGTATCATATCGACCAGGCCCAGGACATTTTCAATACTGCTTATTGGAGTGGAGGGATTAAGCGCCACTGCAGCCTTTTTACCGGCTTCTTTGATATAGTTTAAAGTGCGGTCAAGATGGGGACATTCCTCAACATGAACATTTATTAAATCAGCTCCACTTTCAATAAAACCATCAAGCAATCTGTCGGGACGGCTTATCATCAGATGGACATCAAGAAATAGTTTTGTGTTATTCCTGATGCATTTTATCACAGGGGGTCCAATTGTGATATTTGGGACAAATACTCCATCCATTACATCCACATGGAGCATCTCTGCTCCGGTCTTCTCAACTTTTTTTATCTCATCTGCAAGATGTGCAAAATCGCTATTTAAGATAGAAGCTGAAATCTTTATATCTGACATATTGCCCGGTCTCCTGTTCTAACTCATATTTTAATGGATTATAATATAAAAAAATAATAGCGGACTGTAAGAAATAAACTATTTGCCAAAAAATTCCAGTATTTCCTCTTTAGTCTCTTCCAAATTATTTCCAGTGATAAACGGTATGCCGCTGATCTTCGCCTTGTCTATGCTTGGAGGCAGCTGTGAAGTGCTGATTATTAGATCAACATCCTTATAGCAATCATTAATATCGGACATCCTGCATTCAATGATCTCAGCATCAATACCGTTCTCCTTCAGGAGTTTCCCGATCTCTGATGATATAAATGAACAGGAAGCTACCCCGGTCCCGCAACTGCACAATATCTTCTTTTTCCTATTTTTCTCTGTGTTCATATGAATAGCCGTATATTTATAATAACTGATAGAGCATAAATATTTCTCCCCGGCCTGCAATACCCCGTAAAGACTTTAAATAACTCTACAGCCTCTACTATTTTAATATATATAGGATTTATTTCAAAAGAATTTTTTAAAAAGAACTTGCGGAGCCATTCTTAAACAAAGCAGAATAGTTTCTTGTTTTTGTAAAATCAATTTTTCATGATATAATCTATATTCATAAAAGTTGGATCCTTTGATATATAAGGGTCCTTTGATAATTTATAGATAGAGAATAAATTTTTCGAGGAAGGGTGCAATTCCCTACCGGCGGTAAAAGTCCGCAACCCTGCTTATGCAGGCTGACTTAGTGTGATTCTAAGACCGACAGTTATAGTCTGGATGGGAGAAAATTTTGACTTATATATTTATATAAGCCGCGGTTTTCTCCGCGGCTTTTTTATTTGTATCCCCGGACAGGGTATGAATATCGGAATAATTCGTAAAATATGATAATGAAATTTACAGACAGAGATAGAGAACTTATGAAGAGGGCGATAGGTCTTGCGGAAAAGGGACGCGGCTGCACCTCTCCAAATCCAATGGTCGGTGCGGTGATAGTAAAGGACAGCCGCATTATCTCTGAAGGCTATCACAGGAAGGCCGGAGAAGATCATGCGGAGATAGATGCCATCAAAAACAGCTGCCTTACAGTAAAGGGTTCTGATATATATGTATCCCTTGAACCATGCACTGTCGCCGGCAGGACCCCTCCCTGTGCCGATGAACTTATAAAAAGGGGCTTTAAAAAAGTTATCATCGGAGCTATAGACCCCAATCCTCAAGTAAAGGGTTCCGGAATAAAAAAACTGAAAGAAGCCGGCATTGAAGTCCTGTCGGGACTTTTTGAAGAAGAGATAAAAAAACAGAATGAGGTTTTTTTCAAACACATGCAATGCAAAATGCCTTTTGTCTGCGCCAAAATCGCTTCAAGCATCGATGGAAAACTTGCAGCTGCTACTTCGGACTCGAAATGGATCACCTGTCTTTCTTCAAGAAATACTGTACAGGACCTCCGGAGAGAATATGGCTGCGTCCTGACCGGTATCAATACTATCCTGGCCGACGATCCTACACTTTTCCCAAAAAATGACGCGTCCGCCTCCCGGGATTTTAATCTTAAACATTTTATAAGTAGTGATAATAATAGATTTACCAGAGTAATACTGGATTCTCATCTGAGGATACCTTTAGATTCTCAGATGGTCCGGACGGCCCGCAAAATAAAAACTATTGTATTTGCCGGCTCCCGGTCCGCAAATAAAGATATATTAGCTGAGAAGGAAGAATTCCTCAGGGAAGCTTCTGTCAATATAGAATACAGCAGTTCTAAAAGATGGGACCCTGAAAAAATACTTAAGGTCCTATATGATAAATATGATATAGTATCTGTAATGATTGAAGCCGGTCCGGCAGTTCTTACTTCATTTCTTAGATCTATGCTGATTGATAAGTTCAAGATATTCATCGCTCCAAAAATCATCGGCGGTGACAGCAGTTTTGATATGTTTGGAAAAATCGGTGCAGACAAAGTCAAAGACAGCATTAAGCTTAAATTTGATTCTTTTAATAAATCAGGAGACGATATGCTTATCACCGCATATCCTGCAAAAAATACCGGAGGTGTGAAATGTTTACCGGGATAATAAAAGAAACAGGTATAATAAGCCGGATAATAGATATGGGTGAAGATAGGGAATTTGAGGTAAAAGCCGGAAAGCTGACTGAAGACACAAATACCGGTGATTCAATATTGGTAAATGGTGTATGCCTGACCGTAAAAAGCTTTGACTCCGGCAGTTTTACCTTTGATATATCATCAAGTACGCTTAAATATACAAATCTTGGGGATGCAAAAGCAGGAGATATGGTAAATCTGGAGGATGCATTATCTCCGGGAGATAAGCTGGGCGGCCATTTTGTAAGCGGCCATATTGACGGATTGGCATCCATAATAGATATAAAAAGGATTGGAAGGTCCTATGAGATGGCTTTTAGCCTTGATAATAAAATAGCGCCCTTTATAGCCGGAAGGGGTTCTGTAGCAATAGATGGGATAAGCCTTACAGTGACAGAAGTAGAAAGTGATAGCTTTAAGACCGTTATAATCCCGCATACATTTGAAAATACCACGCTGGGAAAGAAGAGGGCCGGAGAAACAGTCAATATCGAAGCAGATATGCTGGCCCGGTATATAGTTAATTATCTTTCCCGCCAGGAAATAGTAAATACAGATACATCTTTAAAAAATGACAGGATATTAAAGGAGAAATTAGAAAAAAATGGTTTCATCTAATGAAAAGCCGTCTACTTTTTCAACTATTGAAGAATCTATAGAGGCTATAAAAAGGGGGGAGATAATAATCATAGTGGATGATAGGTCCCGTAATAATGAGGGCGTATTCTTCCAGGCTGCCGGGGAAGTAACTCCATCCTCAGTAAACTTTTTTATTACCCATGCCCGGGGAATGATATTTCTGCCCTGCATACAGAAAAGGCTCACTGAACTAAAAATACCTATGATGAGCTATGAAAATAATAATCCATCATCCAATATAGGCGCCCTTGCAGTTTCTATTGATGCCAGATCCATAAGCGGCAGTGGAATATCTGCCAGGGACAGGGCGCATACTATAAAGGTTTTTACCGGTCCTGAGACAAAGCCCGGAGATATTTCCATACCCGGACATATCTTTCCTTTAAGGGCGCTTGGGGGCGGGGTGCTTATACGTGCCGGCTATACTGAAGCAGCAGTCGATCTGGCGAATATAAGCGGTCTTTATCCTGCAGGCATAATAAGCGAGGTTATAAGGAATGACGGCGAAGTAGCATTGCTGCCTGATCTTATAGATATCTCCAGAAAATCGGATCTGAAGATCATAACAATAGAAGAACTTATAAGGTACAGGAAGAAAAAGGAAAAACTTATAGAGAAAATAGCAGAAATAAATCTGCCGACAAAATGGGGTGAGTTCAGGGCCGTGACCTACAGGTCCACTATAAATCCCGAGACTCATATAGCTTTTGTCAAAGGTGATGTAAAAAATAAAAAGAATATTCTTGTCAGGGTCCACTCCCAATGCCTTACAGGGGATACCTTTGGCTCGATGAAATGCGACTGCGGGGACCAGCTGGATAATGCTTTTAGGATGATAAATAAAGAGGGCCGGGGCGTGCTTCTTTATATGGCCCAGGAGGGCCGGGGCATAGGACTTTGCAATAAGATGAAAGCCTATGAACTTCAGGAAAAGGGTATGGACACAGTAGAGGCCAATCTTTACCTTGGTTTTGAGGCGGACCTCAGGGATTATGGCATAGGGGCCCAGATACTTTCTGATCTGGGGCTTTCTACATTACATCTGATGACTAATAATCCAAAAAAAATAGTGGGCCTTGAGGGTTATGGCCTTGAAATAACCAGAAGGATATCCATAAAGATCCCGCCCAATAAAAATAATAAGCGGTATCTGCATGCAAAGAAGGAAAAGATGGACCATATGCTGGATTGACAATAAAAAGTATTATTAATTTAAAATTATAGAAAAGGATCGAAAGGAAAAGACAATGAAAACTTATGAAGGAAATCTGGATGCAGGCAAACTAAAGATCGGCATAGTTACAAGCAGATTCAATGATTTTATAACTTCCAAACTTTTGGATGGAGCCCTGGACTGCCTTAAAAGACATAACTGTCCGGGGGATAATATTGAAATAGCACGGGTTCCCGGAGCATTTGAGATCCCATCTGCTGTAAAGGTAATGGCCCGGACAAAAAAATATGATGCCATAATCTGTCTGGGAGCCGTCATAAAGGGAGATACATCCCATAATCAGTATATAATAAGTGAAGCAATCAAGGGTGTGGCGAATGTAAGCCTTGACCTGAATATTCCTATATCCTTCGGCGTAATAACTCCGGACAGTCTGGAACAGGCCATAGACCGGGCAGGTGCCAGAAAGGGAAATAAGGGCTGGGAGGCCGCGCTTGGGGCCATTGAGATGGCTAATCTTTTTGCGGATATAAAATCATAAATATTGGACGCACAGCCGGGCCATCTCTTTAAAGCCTATGCGGTTATTATTTAACTATATGCTTGTTAAGGATTGCTTAAATATTTAGTGCCGGGAAAAATCATTTCATAAATATCATTACAAATACGCCTGCAATAGCGATCATTATGCCTATTGCCAGGGCTATCCTGGCACTGTTAATATTGGCCTGTACGATATCAGCCTCGCTTCTTACGGACACTATAAAAGGTTTTTTTTCTTCGCGGGGTCTGCCTATTTTTACTTTAAGGCCCTCAAGCCATGCTTCACCCAGCACATACAGGGATTGTCCCATCGGGATCGTCTTCTCTATCATCCTGAACCCCAGTGTTCTTGCTCCCCTATTATTATACTGAAGATTACTAAGGAAATTATACTTTTTCACACTATTTTCAGATTCAAATCTATCAAGCGTTTTCAATGCATCAAGCTTAAGGCCGGATTGGGAAACATCTATATAGACTTTTTCACCGGACTGGCTGTCCTTCAATACTACCGAACCTGAACTTTTCTGATTGCTCACAAGAGTCTCTTTTTTTATTATCTGTTGATGTGTGCCTTTATCATCTTTATATGTATGCTTTTCTTCGTGGACCCGGTAAAGATCTGCATTATAGTATGCTACTTCCTTTTCTGAAAAAGGCGCTTTTTCCGGATTATCGGAATCAGCACTGCCTTTTAGCTCTACATAATGCCTGTATCCGTCAAGTCCAGCCGCAGCATTATCCTTTAGAATAGCTTTTAATTCCTTAATTGGGATGGTCTGCATAAATTTTATCTCGATATTGCGGTCCTTTATCTTTCTGGGTACAAAAAAGCTTAGAGCCGCTCCCCCGATGATAAGTATTCCCCCTATGATAAATGGCATCATCTTTAGTAATCCCTTCTATTCTTTGGATAACTGTTCTTTTAAGCGTGCCATCTCATCGTCAACCGCTTTATTGGCCTCCATCTCTTCAAATGGATCATTTTCACTGGCTTCCATCCCTGATATCTCAGAGGCTGCATCAGCCTGCGCTTCCTTTTCGGCTATTTTTCTTTCCATCTTGTCCATCTTTGCGAATGCGCCCGAACTGTCCAGGCCGCCCAGTGCTTTTGAGACTTCTTTACGTGCCTCCGCTACTTTATCTCTCGCTATTAGCATCGATTGCCTTGTACGCGCTTCAACAAGCTTTTCCTTTAAGATATCGACCTGTCCCCTGAGTATGCTCAATTGATTAGAAATACCCTCATGTATCTCTTCATATTGTTTTACATCTTCATCTGCTTCAAGCTTATGCTGTATGGCTTTCTTTGCAAGATCTTCTTTTGAAGAATTAAGCGCCTCTTTTGCCCTGCCTTCCCAGAGTTTTGATTCTTCCCGGGATTTTTTAAGCTGTTTTTCCACCTGTCTTACGCTTGCCATAACAGTTCCCAGTCCCTGAACCGCTTTTTGCAGCTGTTCTTCCATATCAATCACTATCTGCTTGACCATTTTTTCCGGGTCTTCCGCCCTATCAATCAGGTCATTGATATTAGCCTTTAAAAGATCGGCTAGTCTGGAAAAGATCTTCATAATAATTACCTCCTCATTTTGTAAAAATATTATAAAAAGTCCATAAGGTGCCTGCGGCCCACTATACTGTCCTTCTTTAATAACCGCTTTCTTTGTATTTAAGCTATTCTATTACATATGCCCTGTCAATACAATATTTCCAGCCGCTACTTTACAGATATATATTATTCATGGATCAGCCTCCCCTCTATACCTCTTGAGATATTCTGATTGTTTCCGGGATATTCTCCAGGGTGAAGATCTTTAATATCAGGGGTCTTCTGCCGGAGATTTTTGTCATTTTATATCTATGGATATTTAGTATACTTGTGTCCGGGAGGATCTCGTTTTCTTTTTTAGTTTTTGTGTTTAAATTATTATAGGGTGTTTTGCTCCTTATTTGACAAAGAACTGATCTGTATAAAAAAGGAAGGAAGATAGTATGGAATTATTTTTTGAATCACGGCTGGAAATTAAAAAGGTGGAAGGAAAGCTCTACTCCTTCCAGGTAAAACCTGACATCCATCCTGAGCCAGTGTTAAAGCCGGACACATTCAGTGACGGAAGCGGCACTTCTATCTATGGAAGCGTGCTAAACGACGGCGGGCGCTACCGCATGTGGTATCAGGCCTGGCCAGAGGACTGGGATGGGGGCGATGTCAGCCTTGTAGGATATGCAGAGTCGGATGACGGTATTAGCTGGAAAAAACCAAATCTCGGTATTGTTGATTATGGGGGAGTAAACAACAACCTCTGCAATCTGGGCTTACATTCTCCTTCGGTTTTCATTGATCCCGATGCCCCCTCGACCCATCGGTACAGGGCTACGGGATATACGCGTCCGAACCGTGTCGGCGGTTCTGAAATCACAAGGCAGGGCTACTTCACTGCCCATTCAACTGACGGCCTTTATTGGAAACTGGACAGCAAAGAACCCGAATGGGAGGAAGGCGATGTCATTACCAGCATCTACCATCCAGGCCAGCAGCGCGCAATAGCGGCGCTAAAAAGGTACTACGGATTCGGTTCCATGCCGCGCCGCTCCATTTGCAATGCCGAATTTATTGAAAATAAATGGTCGGATATCAGCTGTGCCATAACCCCGGATGAATTTGATGATATTGCAGCAATTAGCCGTGGTTACGCCAGCGGCGATTACTACGGTATGGGGATGATGCCTGCCGGTAAAGGCACTGTGGGCTTTATCTGGCAGTTCCGGCACTCTCTTCCCCTCACCACTGACTCAGGGGCAGGTGTTTTCGGTATTGTGGATGTCAGTCTTGCCTACCAGCGTGGAAGAGGAGAGCGTTGGCTCCATACATATGGGCGCAGGGACTTTATTTCCCATAATGATACGCCGTGGGGTTCCGGGGGCATTTACACCGCCGCTGCACCTGTGGAATTCGGTGATGAGCAGCGCCTCTATTTTTCCAGCGCACTTCACAGCCATGGCTGGTACTTAACCAGTGAATGGAAGGTACTGGAAAAGCGGAAGAAAGAGCTCCTGGAAACAGGTATGTGTCGTATTGGGTATGCGAGCTGGCCCAAAGATCGGCTTTTTGGTTTCAAAGCAGACCCGGAAGGGGTAATGGAGCTTGATCTTGGGAAAATAGACAAACCGGTAGAACTGATTCTTAACTTTAAAACTGAAGATAGCGGGAGAATACGTGTGGAGTTCCCCGGGAGGAAGGAATACTCACTCGATAATTCATCTCCTATGAGCGGCAACCACTTAAGGGCAGCCGTTGCATGGAAGTGCGGAAGTATCATTAAACCTGAAGGGGGCAGTCCGCTTATCGCGCGTATTCATACAGAATGTGCGGAGCTGTATGCTTTTGAGTTAAAGAGTGCGGGGTAGCACAGTTAGAAAGAAATATTGTATAGATTTTGTACATAAAGCAGGGTAACATCTCTGCATTTTGAAAGGAATATGCTATGTTTGATAATCAGATAGATTCCGGAAAAGATGGATCACCTGATTCATTTGAATTACCTCTCCCGCCAAAGTACGGTATTGATGATAAGGCATCGGCGATTGATATATTAATATGGGAGCATTGCCGTTCGCCGGAGAATCTACTTCATCTTTTTGTAATGAAAAAGTCTCTACATCGTGTTACCCAGGATGACATTGCTGAAGCAGCGCCTGACCCTGATGCGCTTGCCGAGAAAGACCTGATATATAGCGGCAAAGAGAAAATGGCGGTACGTTGGAAAAACGGCAAACCTCAGTATCTTATGCAGGGTATTCCTCTGGAAGATGTCGAGGCATATGAAGATAGCCAGTCTGGTACCGGATGTTATCTATCGGCTCTTTGTTTTCAATATCAAGCGACTCTGGACATGGGTGTTTTGGAGCGTGCGCACGTGGTTTTTGAGGCTCTCTATTCAATCTATGAGCTTGGATGCCAGGAGCAAAAAGGATGGCTGCCAAAACCATATGGGTTTAAGTGCACAAAACAGGGGTCCATGGACAATCAATGCGATTACTACCAGGGGCTGATTCGCTATTATAGCTATGCGCCTCCCTCTGATAAAAAGAAGATTCGCCGTGTTCTGGTTGACGAAATGGATTATTGGATAAGGAACCGGTACAAGATGCATGTGCCTTATTTCGGCCAGTGGGTTGATTATGCAAGTGAAAAGTTCTATCCGGGGCACTGGCCGCTTTTCTTTCTTCCCTTATGTGATGCTGTCTGGAAAATTACAGGGGATGAGAAGTATAGGGAAGAATATAATTGGCTTCTAGGGCGTACAGAAATAGCTGCGGATAAGGATCCACAGCATCTTATTACGAATATACGTGCTTTACACCGGTGGCATTATGAATTCGATGCCCTCTTGGAACAGGGCGCCGAACCGCGTGAAATGTGGTTGCGGGGGTTAAAATATCAGATTGAAGCTTTTAAGTTCGCTGAAGCGAAAATGATAGATTTGAATTATTTCAACTTTGATACAGATGCCAGGCATCATGAGTATATGTGGCTCGTCCCGCGCAGGGAAGAGAATCGCATTAATATTGAGAATAAACTTATGTCTATGAGACTTGAAGATTTTCTATATGTTTTCCCGGGTTATGGAAAGACAAAACCACTGTCTTATCGAGAGAAAGCAATCACCGTTGGTAGTCTTGCTAAATGGCTGGGAACATACTGGAAGGGTCGAATAATGGGGAATTGGTAGTATTTTTGAACTTATGGTTTTTGAAGAATCCTGATACTCGGCACGATGGACCTCTGGTGACCATTAGGTATGGAATTTATCTTATCATTGAGGATACTTTAAGAGAGGCTGATAAATTATGAGGACCAATAAAAAGGTACAAAATATGAACGATATGGATATTGCAGATGCCATCCGGCTGGGGTGCGATACCATGCAGAACATTTCCAATGCTGTCCCTTTCATAGGCTCGATCGTGAAACCGGAGTCAAAAACAGCTCAGCCTTTCTCTGCTTATCATAGTGAATCCCAGTTACCCGGACGGTATCTCAATGCGCTGTTAAATGCCGAAGATGCGGTAGGAGTAAAGCTCGAAGAAGATGCAGTGGAAAACCATCGGCGCGCCGCCTTTTTCTCTTATAGCAGACAGGTTATGCTACCTTTGAACCGGCAAGAACCAGAGGGCCTCCCGGTCAATTTCTGCCCGCATAATCTGCGTGAAGGTTTTCATGCACTTTATGCCCTGGCGAGGTATCGCAATGATAAGAAAGCATGCAGGCTGGCCGAAGGAAGCATTGCAGCTGTCTTTGATCTTTGGGACCCGGATAATGGCTGGGATATAAAGCGTCTGGATGCCCTTGGTCTAAATTATCAGAAATGCCAGGGCTTTATTCACGGTGAAGCGCGGATGTTGGGGCCCCTTGTCAAATACTACCGCGCTACGGGTTACGGGCCGGCTCTGAAGCTGGCGCTGGTTCTGAAGGAAAAGGCCATCAGCGAGTTCTTCCTCTCAGGCGGGGCATTCAATGTGAAACGTTTCTTCACCGTACATAGTCATTCCATCACATGCGTGATGTCGTCCCTCGCACAACTTGCTGATCTGCTCGGAGATGCCAGCCTTGCGATGCATGTGAAAGCGTTCTACGACAATGGCCTCTGGAGCATGCGGGACGAGATCGGTTGGTCGCCGGAGATGGCGGACCAGGAAGGCAGCGATCACGGCGAAGTCAATAACACAGGCGATATTCTGGAGACGGCATTAATTCTGGGTCGGTGGGGGTATCCGGAGTGTTATCATGACGCCGAGCGTATTTTGCGGTGCCACCTGCTGCCTTCGCAGCTTCGCGACCTGTCTTTTATCAGTAATCCTCCCAATCCGGACGGATTGCGGGATGTCTCAAGCCGGCATCTGGGCGGTTTTGGGTTCCCGGCACCTTACGGCCATGAGTCCATCGGCAGGGGCCGTCGCGGAGTACTTTCATTCGCCATGGATATTGTCGGGGGCACAGTGGGTTCTCTGTGCGAAGCCTACCGGGAGGCGGTGCGGTCTGACTCGACCTGTCATCGGGTTAATTTGCTGTTTGATCACGAGACAAATGCTCTCCGGGTGCAGTCTCCATATACGCACGATTGCCTTCGTATCAAACCAAAGCGATCCGGATCGCTGTTTGTGCGTATCCCTCATTGGCTCAATCACGATAAAGTCAAGATTGGAGGCAATAGCGTCCCGCCGATCCGGGCAAGCGGTTATCTTTTCTTCAGCGAAGTTTCAGCAGGGCAAACTATCGAATTGCGTTTCCCTTTGAAAGAAGTGCAGCTCACGCTTTCCGGGCGTCTGCACATAAATCCGATCCGGGTGAAAATACGGGGAGATGCTGTCATGTCAATGGACAACTTTGGTGCGGATCTGACATTTTTTGATCCGTACGAATAATCAAACATTACAGAGACGCTCCCGGTGTATGAGTGCCTCTATAAAAACATTTCAAAAAAATTGGAAGTGGCTATGTCCCCATAATCACTTCCAATTCAATATCCCTATTAAATAAAATACTTAATAATAGCTCCACCTATCATATGGCAGCCAGCTACATAAGCTCATTAGCCAAATCTACTGCAGAAGATGCATCAGCTGCATAACCGGCTGCACCTATAGAGTCTGCATATTCCTGGGTAAGAGGAGCTCCTCCGACTATTACCTTAACATCGGCTGTGTCCGGATCTGCCTTTACAGCATCGATAACTTCCTTCATGCCGGGCATAGTGGTTGTAAGAAGAGCTGAAAGTCCGATCACGCTGGCACCCGACTCCTTTGCTTTTGCTACAAATTGGTCCGCAGGTATGTCTACTCCTGCATCCACCACAGAAAATCCTCCGCCTTCAAGCATCATGCATACAAGGTTCTTCCCTATATCGTGGAGGTCTCCCTGTACTGTTCCTACTACTACGGTCCCTTTCATCTCCGCACCGCTCTCAGCGAGAAGCGGTTTGATAATATCCATCGCAGCATGCATAGCTCTTGCAGCTATAAGCACCTCCGGGATGTACATCTCATTTGCCTTAAACTTTGTTCCTACCACATCCATCCCGGGTACGAGGCCCTCGTTTAAGATTTCTGTCGCCTTCACTCCATCTGCTGTCAGTTTCTCTGCCATTTCTTTTGATGCGATATTATCGCCCTTTATTATTGCATCAGCCAATTCCTGGTATTTTGCCATTTTTTCCCTCTCTTTTTTACATCTCTTTTGCCCTTTGCTTTATCTTTTGATAAAGCATTACATAATAATATCAGGAAAAAATCAAAAATAAAGAAAAAAATTACTTATAATCCACATATATATATGAAAAAACAGGCACAGGCCATTTTTTTATTTACTCTATTTTTTATATGTTGTATACTTTTTTTGCACGCAAATTAACTAGAAATTTTATATGCCGATAAATGCTAAAGAAAGCATAGAAAAACTTAAATCAGAGATTCTGACATGCCAGAAGTGCAAAGGACTGGCATCACTCCGCAAAACAGCTGTTCCCGGTACAGGCGCACCAAAAGCCAATATCATAGTAGTGTCGGATTTTCCACATGAGGATGGTGCCGAAAAGGAAGGTATCCCTTTTACAGGTGACGAGTCGGGACAGTTTGTCAGGGACATGATAAAGGAAGTAGAGCTTTCGCTTGACAGGGATATATATCTTACCTATCTGGTAAAATGCACCCCCAGAAAAAGCAAGAGCGGGAATAGCGCCGGCAAAGCAGCCGGGGAAGAAAAACCGTCAGCGGTACATATAAAGAACTGTATTTCCTACCTTGTACAGGAAATATCCATAAGTACGCCCCATATAATAGTATCGCTGGGATTGGATGTATCAAATACACTGCTTGAGAATTTTTTCTCAATTGATAAGAAATTCAAGAATATGGAGAAGATCCATATGCGCGTATTCGAAAATCCATCATTCAAGCTGGTTCCTTTTTTCAGCCCTCATGATGTTAAGGCGGCAAAGACCATTTCAGAAGAAAAATATATAGAGGATTTCAAATCTCTTTCAAAACTTCTGAAAATAGTTTAGTTAGAAGTATCTCTTTTAGTCTTCCACAAGGTAGACCCTGATTTTTCGGCGTCCAAATCTGAAGCATTCTTCCAGGGTCTCAAAGCACAGGTCGATCCGGTAATTCTTTATCCATCCGCCCGTATCGGCGGCAAGGGCTTCGCCATATCCGGGTACAAATAATTTTGTACCAAGGGGTATTATCCTGGGATCTACTGCAACTATTCCCATCCTTGCACGCAGACCGGTAGCAGTTATTCCATTTCCATTTATATCATTGCCCCCGGAACCAAATGCATAATAAGCAGTTGCTACCATCTCCCATTCACCAACAAGAGTCATTCCGGCAGGCTGGACAGCCGCTATTCTTCTCTTTATCTCAGAAAGCAGATCCTGCACTTCTTTCTCTTCTCCTTCAAGCTTGCCCAGAAGTACTTTATTCTCGGCAACATCCTTCTCAAGCTTTTCCTTTTCTTCTTTAAACTTTACTTTCAAGATCTCGTTCTCAATGACCTTGTTCTCAGATTTGCGGCTTATCCTGTCAAATTCTTCCCTCTCAAATCTCAGGGCCTGAATCAGCTCTGCTTCCCTGCTCATAATATTCTTAAAAAGGAAAAGATTGTTTACCACTTCATTAAGATCTTTGGCGCTGATGATAAATTTTGCCACATCATTATTTCCATATTTATATGTAAATACCATTTTACCGGCAAGCAATGCCTTTTTGCTTTCTATACTTTTTGCAATTTCCTCTTTCTGGCGGGTCAGTTCTTCGAGCTGAGTGTGTAATGCTTGCAGCTCTTTATTGAGTACAGCTATCTCGTTTTTCCTGGTCTCCACTATAGCCTCCGAAGCTACTATATCCTCGATAAGTTTTTCCTGGTCCGAATCAAGCCTGGCTATTGCGTTTCCAAGCTCTTTAAGAGTGATTGCCTTTAAGGGCGGGGGGGACAAAAAAAATGATATGCTGAAAAATATGAAGACCAGTGCTCCGATTATGATATTCTTTAAAAGAACATTATAGCTCTTAAAGAATATATATCTACTTCTTGCCGGGCTGTCTTTCATGAGTGATGACCCCATATCTCCAGCTTTGCGACCCTGCTGGAGTACATTTTTCTTAAAATCACATATCCATTTGGATTTATAATGATTATAATGATTATATAGTATTTTAATTTATCCGGTCTTATTTTAAAATTCTAGTATATTTATAGGACATTTTATTTCATATGTCCATTATAAGCAAAATTTTGAGCATTGAAAAAAATGAAGATACTTACAATAAGCGATAAGATTATCGATATAATCTATACTCCTTCAATTGAGGAGCGGCTGGCTGATATTGACTTTATCATCTCCAGCGGCGATCTCCCAAACAGCTATCTCGAGTTTATAGTCACTATGCTCAATAAACCCCTTTTTTATGTTTTTGGGAACCATCATAGAAAAACAGTCCATGCCGAACATGGAAAGAGAACCGGAGGGCCGGAAGGCTGTATTAATATTGATAACCGCATTATCGAATACAGGGGTCTTCTTATAGGGGGTCTTGAAGGTTCAATGCGCTACAGGCCGGGAGAGCACCAGTACAGTGACTTTGAGATGTGCATGAAGATAAACAGGATGAAGCCCATGCTATATCGCAACAGGATCCTAAAAAAGAAATACATTGATATTCTTGTGACCCATGCTCCTCCGCTTGGGATACATGATGGGGAGGATCTTTGCCATCGCGGTTTTGAGTGCTTTAACAGATTTATTAAAAATTATAAACCAAAATACCACATACATGGCCATATACACTATTATGGACCTGACTGCCAGTGGCTGACAGAGGTCGGGGACACAAAGGTGATAAATACCTATGGGTTTCAGATCCTGGAGATCTAAGTTTTACAATATATCAGCAGATAAGGGCCAGAGAGATATGCCGGATTACAGAACAGAGGGACGGGAGCAATTTGAATCTGCAAGGTTCAAATCGCTTCTTAATAATCTTAAATTCTTTACAAGAGAAAGGAGCAATAAGCTCCTGTCCTTTGATGAAATAAACAAGGGCCTTGAGCTTCACAATCAGCATTATCTCGGTATGCGTGAGGTAAAAGTGGAAAATATTGTAGGAAGCATTGACAGATATAAGGATTTTGATCGTTACTTTTTACCAAAAAAGGCCCATCTCGAGCACCGCTGGTCCAATATTTACAGTGCCTATAAAAATGATGTCATACTTCCGGCTGTCAAGCTTTATAAAGTCGGTGACATATATTTTGTAATAGACGGCAATCACAGGGTAAGCGTAGCTAAACGGATGGGAGTACTCTATATAGATGCTGAGGTCACTGAATTCAGGACAAGGATCCCTATTACCCGGGAGATGGATCCCAATGATATGTTTATTCTCTCTGAAAGGGAGAAATTTATGGATGTCACAAAATTAAGGGAGAAAAAACCCGGTATAAAGATAAGGCTCACTATCCCTGGAAAATATGATTTTCTGCTGAACCAGATAAACAGGCATATGCATTATTTAAATGAAGGGCCGAAAAAGGGAGGGAACAAATACAGTTTCGAAGATACCGCTCTTGACTGGTACGATAATGTATACCTTCCTGCAAGAAATATCATTGACTATTACCGGATCATTGAGCATTTTCCAAACCGTACGAAAAGCGATCTTTATGTATGGATAAATGCACATAAGTATTATCTGAGGGAAAAGTACGGGGATGATATCGGCCTATCTGATGCAGCATATGATTTTTCCAAAAAATTCAGTGAGGGCTTCTGGCCCCGGATCAGGCTCGCTTTTGATAATATATTAAAAAAGTTTAATAAAAATGATCAATCAGACTCGAAGTGAACATTCTATATGGTACCCTGGCGCTACCCGGGATTCGGATAGCGGTAGTGGCCCGTAACCGCTCTTTCCTTTATAATATTTTCTTCCACTGTATGGCCCGGTTCAATATAATTATATATAATCTTTGGAGTGCCGTCCCTTATGGTGTTGTCTGATATAATTGAAACGCAATCTGTAAAACCATCCATATCCATATCAAAAAAAACTATATCTCCCGGAAACCAGGAGTCAAGGTTTTCAGGCAGGTTTTCATCAAAGCCGATACCCAGCGAAAGGGCATTGCGGCCGAAAAATATCTCCAGGTTTTGTATTCTTCTATAATCAATATTTGGATCACAGATCGTCTGCCCCCAGTTTTTACGAAGCGGGTATTTGTCAAAGTTATTGCTTATATCTTCATTTACAAGATCCCTGAGTATAAATCCTGCTTCAAGAAATGCCCTTGCTATGATATCGGTGCTTATGGCAAGATCGGCCGGAGGATCTCCGCCGGCATAATAATTCGGCTCATCAATACCTTCTGTAAAGATATTTCCCGCAGGACTAATAAGCTGTTTTTTTGCTCCCAGCAGTATATCTTCCTGATCATTTATTCCGTCATTATCCTGATCGGTCCCGATGCCAAGGCCATTCATATCTATCAGCCTGAATCTGGGCAGGACCTCAGCAAGAGCTGTAGACGGCTGGTATTTCTTTCTGAAGGAAAGGCCCCTTATGCTGATGACCACTGCCAGGGCTATCAAAAGTACGATTATTATTATGAGGAAATGTTTTATGTCAAAGCGTCTTCTGTCTTCTTCCAATGCTCAATTCCCATTACTAAAAATATCAAAGCTGGAACCCCATATCTCTAAGCAGCCCTGTCCTATGCCCATCTTTCCAATAATAACAAGTATCAGGACAGACAGGGCCAGCAGTACGAATACTGCTGTATAGACATAAAAAATCCGTGGAACAGAAGCTGTCTTATATGCATCCGCGGCTGGTGGTTTTTTGAACAGTACCAGGATCATTTTAGATACATTCACTGCCATGAGCAGAAGTGCCATTATGTATCCTATAAACAAAACAAGTCCCCGGGGACCATAACTCATCGGACCGCTTCCGGATATAAACTTTTCAAAGGGAAAGATATATATGTTTGCAGCGAACCACCAGAGAAAAAGGATTATCGAACATATGCTGAGATATGCATTTTTATGTATAAGGCCCCCGGTACCGGCAAGCATGTCTTTTCCAGTATTTTTCTCCAGAAGCATTATGAGAAGGTATAGCGGCAAAAAGACCAATAGTATTATGACCAGAACAGCCAGATCATAATAGCCTGCATAGTAGCCGGGCATCCCATCCATTGACCCCAGGGATCTGTTAAGCACCGTTACCCCGATTTCAAATAAGAGAAACATCGAAAGGATCCTTCTCAGGCTTGCGGCCCTTATGGCTCCGATTCCTGCTCCAAACAGATTTAAAAAAGCAAATACTGTGATTGCTATAAAACCATATATATTGGTTTTTTCGCTAAAGATATTAAAAAACCCGTCAAATTTGATCAATAGGATAATGCCGGCAGGCATATAAAGAAACCACAGGACCGATACAGAAGCACTGTTTATCTTTCTGGCTAATTTTAAGAATAGCCCCTGAAAAGGATAGAGGAAAAAATAAAGATAGATGGCACAGATAAAGACAATGGCACTGATCAGTAAAAGTGGGTCTGCCGCACTCTGGATACCGGCATATCCTGAAAGGCTTTTGATTCCGCCGGCTCCTACCAAAACTGAAAATCCAAGAAATACCAGAATTGCGGACAAGAAGGTCCGCATACCGAATCTACCTATGGCTTCCCTGGATCCGGCACTCTCTCTGTCGAGAGATGAGATCAGGGTAAAAATACTTAAAATGGTTATAGTGAGAGCGGTAAAAACAAATATCATATTATCTGCCATTATTAGAGACAGGCTGGAGATCAATGAAAATGTAAGCAATATGATTATCCTTATAAAGCTATCGTCCGTAAACCTGCTTATGGATATAAAGAACAGGACATTCAATCCACAAAACAGGATGATACATGAAAGAATAAGTTCCGGCATACCCAGACTGATAAGGAAGCCGGTCCGTGAGCCATACTCTCCAAAGCTGTATATAACCATATACAAAGCTGCCGCATATGATAGTGCGTTCAATATAATAATAAAGACCCTGGTTCTCTTACCCTTTGAAAACCCTGCAAATATAGTGATCAGTACTGCAAGAGCCAGGATTATTATGCCTGTATAAGGATCAAGTTTTTCAATGATGTCTGATATAAATCCCATATTTAAATATTATCCTCTCCCCACCAATCACTTTTATCTAATCTGAACAATCTATATCCTTTAATTATTGTTTTCCTTTCAAGGACTTCTGTATTTGAATAAATATAAAAAAAGACCGCAAACGCCAG
>CBEVGD010000022.1:0-19743 GCA_965549355.1 uncultured bacterium
GTTATTATACTTCTTTTTATAATAATAGTAGTTTTAGCTTCCATAAATCAGGTCAAACAAATAATCGAGAAGAGAAAAGAAATCACCGAACTTGAAGAAAAACTTTCCTGGCGCAGAAATGAAAATATTGAGCTTCTTGCACTGGAGAAGAGCCTTTATGACCAGGAGGGAATAGAGCTTGAGGCCAGGAAGCAGTTTAATATGACCTATGAAGACGAGAAGAATATTTCAGTTGTCCTTGACAGGGAAGCAAATGGAACAGGGGCAGAGGCTGAAGCAAAACAGGATTATTCAAGTAATAATCTCTGGGGGAATATAAAGATATTCTATAACCAGGAGATCAAGGATAAATAAAGTATAATAATCCCTTATTCCTTAAATATATAAATGAAAATCGCAGCAATTGACATCGGCACGAATTCAACCAGGCTACTCGTCTCAGAGTTTAAAAATTCTCTATTTCATACCCTCGAGAGAGAAATGGAGATAAACCGTATTGGTAAAAACCTGGAAATAACAAAAGAAATATCTTCTGACTCCGCACAGGCCGTGTCAGATACATTAGTAAAATATAAAGATTTAATGAGAAGGCATGGTGTCGCCGGATATAGGGCAGTGGGGACAAGTGCGGTAAGAAAGGCCAAAAACAGCCAGTGGTTCATTTCATATATCAGGAAAAGTACAGGAGTAGAAATAGAGGCCATAACCGGCGGGGAAGAGGCATTTTTAAGTTTTTATGGTGCTTCAAGATTGCTTGATATCCCAGAGAATATACTGGTAATCGATATTGGTGGAGGGAGTACCGAATTTATATCCGGGAACAAAGATCCGGGACTATATAAGGCTGAAAGCCTTGATATTGGATGTGTGAGCCTGTCTGAAGAATTTATCAAAGGTGAAGGAGGGCCCGGTAAAACGGAACTGAAAAAGATGCATTCCCATATCCGTAATCGCATAAGCGGCATCAGGGACCTCATTAGAAGCGGCAGTGATATTGCCATTATAGGGGTAGCCGGCACTGTCACTACGCTTGCGGCGATAGATCTTAAACTTGATAAATATGACAGCAGCAGAATACACCATCATAGATTGACCAGGGAGAAGATAATAGATATCTACAGGATGCTGTGCAGTATCACTCTGGATGAGAGGAAAAAGATCAAAGGCCTGGAACCTGAAAGAGCTGATATAATAATTGGGGGTGCCGCTATCTTGCTTGAAATACTGATCCAGCTGGACAAGGATTCCATAATCGTAAGCGAGCAGGATATTTTAGACGGGATTATTTACACTCTTGTCAAATTCTGATAATATAAATCAGCAATTATCCGGGGAAGTTATCATCCGGATATAGGATATAAATGGAATTAGCATTTGTATTTTTTTGTTTTAGCCCGAGTGGCGGAATTGGTAGACGCAACGGACTTAAAATCCGTTGAGGTTAATCCTCGTGCCAGTTCGATTCTGGCCTCGGGCACCATCTCAATCAAAATATTATTAGCGGTTCGAATTCTCTCTCCCCAGCCAACTTCCACTTTTTGCAAAATCATAAGTTTTTGCCCCTGCGCGCTCTGCCTCCCCATGGTATTTTTCCGCTACGGGCCAAGCATTTTTGAAGTTACATTTCAACGTACGGTTGATAATGCGGAAGTTCGAACCAATCTTTTTGAGAAAATCCCGATTCCTTTCAGGATTTTCTTGTTGAGCGTATTTTTCGGCCTGGTTGGTGGCTTTTAAGAAAGTAATGGCAAGTTCGAACCGATTATTGCTCTTTCGTCCAAAACCAAAGATTTTTTCTTCAAAATCCTTTTTAGCGAGAATGAGCTTTTGTTTTTTGGTGGAATATTCGGTTTGTGTCAAACTACCATCAAGGTGCAGATCAAGCAAACGATCAAGCTTTATTTCTATTTTCACAAGCTCATCTCGCAAATTTTGGACGAAAGAGCTTTCTGCCTGGGTAATTTCCATTTTCTCTTTTTCAAATTGAGTTATTGAAGCATTTACTCAGGCAGAAGACAAAGAAACTTTTTTGATTTTCTCTTTTATCTGGGAAGTGATGATCTCTTCCCGCGTGTACCTCTGTGAACAGGGATTTTATTAATTTTATCTATATGGAAGGAGGTGAAAATCATGATAGCAAAGACTAAGATTTATCTGGCAGCCGTAACACTGCTTGCGCTTTTACTGATCGGTATATTAGGAACCGGTATGGCTGCAGCTGATAGTGGCGGAGGATCTGTGGGCGGCGGCCTATGGTATTGGTCGAATATTCCTCATACATTTGCAAAATCTGAATATTGGCATGATGATAAACTACATTCTGCTACAGCTAAGGTCGGAGGTAATACTACGAGAAAGACTGCGTATGCAGGTGTATGGGCGATTGCAAATCAATATGGCTGGGGCCTCACCCAAGTATTTTGGAATACCTATTAATTGCTAAATCTTGAGGAATACTGTACTTTAGAAAAGTGCTGTATTCCTTCCTTTGATAAAAAGAGGGCCAGGCATAATATAATCTCACTTAATAAAGGGGCACTACAATTACAAAAAATTTATACATAGTCTCAGAAAGGTAAATATGAGAAAGTTAATGATATTATGTTTTGTTATATTCCTTTCTGTTCTTTCAATGCTATCCTTTTTTAATTATTCATTGGGTACAGTTGAAAAGATAGAAATGGATAAAAAAAGAATCACCATTGATAAACCGGAAAATATTACAAATGAAGTTTTTCTTTCTGAGGTTGATAAAGCACTTGAGTCCATTAATGCTGATATTATGTACTGTTATACTGATATGTCTGGAAAAAAGCCATCACATAATTACTATAAAACCAATCATACCACTGATTTTGTCAGTATAAGCAGTCCTCATAAAAGCATAATACTTGATAGGTTCGAGTGCATTTCAACAACTACTAATGAGGGCTATACCTCGTACCGGCTTAACTTTCCATCTATATATCAGGATATAACTTTCTATAACTGGTATCAGGGCGGTATTTATGACCTTTCTTCCTGCAAATATTTTGTAAGCAATGATAATTACGAAGAAGTTGCAGCAGCAATCACTGGTCTTGGTTATCCTGTTAATACCAGTCAAGGAGGACTTATTTTCAGCCAGCTTCCGATTTCAATTTTTGCTTTTATCCCTGCATTCATGCTGGTTGCGAGTATATGTTTCTATGCCTTATCCGGCGGTAAAAAAAATGTCTTAAAAAAAATGGAAGGATACACTACCCTAAATATTATTATAGATGAGTTAAAATACAATGCTCCTTCCTTACTTATAAGTTTTTTAGTAATTGAGGCTATTACCCTTGCAGCTGCAGCCTTTTTCTTTAAGTGGGCTGTATTCCAGTATAGTATTTTCTCCCTTAAGTATATTTTAATTTGCCTTCTTGTTCTTTTTGCTGGCTTTATTGTAGCTGCACTTTTAATCTATATACAAAACAGTGCCGAACATATTAAAGGCAAGGTGCCTAAAAAAGGAATATATCTTATTTCTATACTTTCCAAATGTATTTTTCTTGTTTTTATCATGTATCTTATGACAATATCTCTTAATGTCGTACTTATCTGCTATAATACATACAGGACAGCAAATTTCCTTAAGGAAAAAGTCAGCGGTTATGTAACAATACCGCTTTATGAAAGTAATGCATCATCAAGCAATCTTTTTGATAATTATCTGTCATTTTACAATGAAACTGTTGATAACTATAACGGTATACTGATAGATGCGAGTAATTATAGATACAGTTTAATGACTGGAAGTACTTCATGTGAAAAATACGGGGAAGACTCTATCACAGTAAATGATAATTATCTTTCATTTAATCCCATATATGATACAAACGGGAAAATAATAACACCGGATAGCTTCTCCGATGGTAAATTTAATATCCTTATTCCCGAGACAAAAATAGATGAAATGGATAAATATAGGAAACAAATACAAAAATGGTGCTCATTAAATATTAATTTTATAACTTACGACGCAGATAAGACAGATATATATTCCTATAACGCACGAACCGGAACAGGAGAATGCGGCAGGATTGACGAGCCGGTTATCCTGATTGCTGACAGTAACTGGCTTAGTGATCATGCCTTCTATGTTGTGAACTGGTGTTCATCCGGGTCATACTTTATTAAAACATATACAGACGATCCGTATTCTGAACTACTGCCGCTTTTAAAAGAAACCGGAATCGCATCTGTTACCCCCCGGACACCATATGTTTCATCCGAATTTGATGAAACTATAAATAATTTACTTCCAGGGTTACGTTTATATGGTACTCAATCTATAGCACTTCTTATCGGGCTGGTTGCCATTGTACTATTTTCCGCAAAACTATACTGTGAAAATTATCGTGACAGGATTACTTACTGTCTTATTGAGGGATACTCATTACCCGGCTGCATAAAAAGCCACCTTATATTAACAATAATAAGTTATATCCTTGTTCTTATTATTGCTCTTTTTATTATGAAAAACTTCACGGGAATATCTACAAACTTCTATATTTTAGCAGGAGCTTTTATCGGAGAGATTATTATTACGTTTATAGTATGCAGAAAATACACAAGGATAAATCTATATGAAATAGTGAAAGGAGCAGAATAATGGCTGATATCATATTAGAAGATATTTGCAAGCGTTTTAGTGAAAAGACTATTTTTGAAAACTTCTCTTTGGAAGTTAACAAAGGTGAGTTTCTTTCCATAATGGGAGAAAGCGGAAAAGGTAAAACTACTCTATTAAATATTATAGGTATGATTGACGCGCCGGATAGCGGAGAAGTTACCATCCGGGGACATAAAAACCCCAATTTTTCATCACGCGCTGCTGTTAATCTCAGACGATATGATATTTCCTATCTTTTTCAGAATTGCGGCCTTATTGATACCGAAACTGTAGAAAACAATTTAAAAATAGCCCTTCATTTTAAAAAGGTATCTAAAGGCAAAAAGAAAAACTTAATTGCAGATACTCTGTCACGCGTTGGCCTTAAAGGATATGAACGCAGAAAGATATTTACTTTAAGCGGAGGTGAACAGCAACGGGTAGCATTGGCAAAAATTATTGTTAAGTCACCTCAAATTATCCTCGCTGATGAACCGACTGGAAATTTAGACCAAAAAAACAGAAATTATGTTCTTGAAATATTAAACAGTTTAAATAGTGAAGGGAAAACAGTTATTATTGTCACACACGATCCCTACGTAGCATCATGTGCCGGAAAACACATACAATTATAAATATTGCTCTGATACTTATATTGTTTATAGCAGCTGTATTTGTGGCTGTTTTTAAGATAACGTTCATATCGGAACAATCAATGGCTCCTACCCTAAGAGAAGGGCAGCCACTTGCTACTTTTATCGGCTCCCCCAACAACGGGGGCATTTACGTTCCTAACACCTGTAGCGCTTTTATTCTAAGTCCATAGTTTTCAAAGAGCTTTTAATAACCGAGTTGTAAACACAACTCTTAAATAGTTTACTTTATGCTTAAGTGGCTCAAAAGACATTCTTATGATAAATTTGATAAAACAGTACAATTTGTCATAGACTGGTACAAAATTTAATTCTTAGCGGGCCGATTATTATTGTATACATTTTGGCATTTTGTTTGTTTCATATACAAAGACCTGAATCGATATCTATTAAGACTTGCTTCAGTAAGTAAGTGGGTGGTGAAGGATAAATATGGAAAAACTGGAGGAGGTGCTTATAAATGAGATGAAGGTGGTGTTTAAATCTCTAATTAAAATGGGTATTACAAAAGAAGATGCGGAAGATATAACGCAGAATACACTTTATAAAGCATTAAGATATGTTGACTCTATAGATGGCAAAGCAGCCAGAGCATGGCTTTTTCGTGTAGCTTTAAATGAATTTTACAATATATGCAGGAAAAATAAGAAAAATACATGTATTAATATTAGTGATTTAGACATTCGGGATCTTTTAGCAGAAAGTACCGAGAATGCTGTAATTAGTTCAGAAAAAGTGAAAGACATAAGGGATACATTAGATAAACTACAGCCCGCATACAGAAATTTGTTAATCCTGAAGTATATAATAGGATTTTCATACAGAAATATTTCAGAATTTACAGGATATAATGAGGATAAGGTAAAGATTTATCTTTATAGAGCAAGAAATAAATTTAAAGAATTATGGGGAGAGTGAATTTTAAAAATGAAAAAAGAGTCAGACAATACTGAAAAAAGTGTGGAAAAAATTTTTAATGAATTTAAAAATAAGAAACTTGAGAGAGTCATAAAAAGGGCGAGATGGCAGACTATATTGAGAAATATATTAATAAGCTTTTTAGTTTTTTGTGTATTTTCTATTGCTGCATCATATTTAATAAATGCTTATATTTCCAGGCAGAGAACTGCATCATACGGGTACATTTTTGCATTTAACAGTATTTCTGCCCCTAACAAACATACAGGCATACATGTCCAACAAACCGCCCATGCTTCTATTAGGGGCCAATGGAGCAAAACTGATTATACTACCTATAAGATCATAGAGGGAAAAGTTGTATATACGGGTAGGATAGAGAGAGAGTCTTCTCCTTCATTTGGGAATTTGTTGGTTCATATAGGTTATCCTCCAATTATGGATTACAATTTTAGCACATATGAGATAGAGGACTTCGGATATAGGAGGTATAATGAATTAGGCCAGAGAGTGATGGTATTTTTCTATCCATTTTTAATATATGACACTAATCAGTCTTTAAATGACCTTGATCTTTTGGATGATATAGGCAATGAGAAATATATGGAGATGGCACTTTCTTTTAACAGGGAATATACGATAGAAGAAGTAGAAAAGATGCTGCCGGAAAGCACTACAGTTACCTGGTACTGGGTTGATGATTTAAGTGAAAATGAAAAGGAGATATCGAAAATCCCCCGGGCAGAACGATTAGAGATGGAACCACCTTTTGTAGATATGCCGGATGTGAGATCCGAATACTCGACCTATATAGATATACCGGTTGTAAGATCCGAATATACAGCCTATGGTATAAAACTATACGATAATTGTGGTGCTAAATTATCTGATCCTGTGGGACTATTTATCAGAATTATTGAAGTGGGAAAGACCGCATACAAAAGGGAGGATAAACTTGACAATATTTACAACAATATGGCAGGAGATGACGGTAAGCTGACGCAGGACGATATAAGGATATGGGGAGCAGTAGTCACCGGGGATTCAGAGAGTCTTAAAGCCCTGATTGGATTACCGTTCATAGAGGCTTCCTCCATTGGAGTTATAACCGATAAATATTAAGAATCCTGGATCTATTGGAGTACGTGATGAAGTTTTTAACCACTATGAGCATGTTACATGGATTGATCGTTCAAATCCTACGGATTTTCCTCAAAAAAAGTTCGAACTTCGTCTAATAGAGCCAGCCAAGCAGATTTTAAAAATCTTCTAAATAATAATTTGTAATTCTTAACTATAATTCTATAATCGTAATTACATAGTAATTACGATTAAGGGAAAATAGATGAAAACAAATCTCATTGAAATAGGTAATTCAAAGGGTATTAGAATAACTTCAAACGTTATAAAAGAATGTGAATTTAATAATGAAGTAGAAATAAAAGTAATCGATAAAAAAGTAATCACTGAAGCTGTAAAAGAACCTCGTTCAAATTGGGAAACCAGTTTTAAAAAGATGCATAAAAACAAAGAGGATCTCTTAAAGTAGTTAACTCCTATATATTTCGTCATCTACCGAGAGTTAAAGGTCATTCATCGAATAACACTGGCAATATTCTCCTGAATTGCTTATATTAAAATAAAAATTTAACCTGTGGAGGGAAAAATGGGGAAAAAAGTAAACATTAATCTTGGTTTAAAAGTGATCATAGGACTGGTTGTCATTTGTGCAGGCATTCTTTTTCTGCTTAAAAATTTGGGTGTTGCTATAGGAATAAACATTTGGGATTTCTGGCCTGTTGCGCTCATTTTGATCGGCCTCAGCCATGTCTCCAGGCCCGGTGAAACACGGCAGGCTTTCAGTGGAGCGGTCTTTATTATTGTCGGAGTATTGCTCCTTTTGAACAATTTAGATATTATATTTTTTAACGTAGGAACATTCTGGCCAATCATTGTAATTTTACTCGGAATAGCGATCCTTAAAGATGCAGTATGGGGAAGTCGTAAAGCTCCATCCTCTAGTGATAACTTTGATCTTTCATTTATCCTTGGAGGAGGGGAGTACAGATTTGCTTCGGACCAATTTAGAGGCGGAAAATTGGTTGCATTCATGGGTGGCGGAACAATTGACCTTAGAGATGCTGACATTCAGATTGATGACCATGCGGTGATCGATTTATTTGCTTTTATGGGCGGAATTGACATAATAGTACCCCGGCACTGGGATGTTAATATACAGGGAACACCTATTCTTGGCGGGATAGACAATAAAACAGTTGTAATGTCAAAAGGAGAAATAGCAGCACATCCGGAAAAAGCGATCAAAAAACTTACTATAAAAGGAATGGCTGTAATGGGAGGTATCGAGGTAAAGAACTGAAATTATAAATTTATTTTCTACCTGTTGCCTCATAAATAAATCTAAACGAAAGCTAATACGTTGCTTCATTAATGAATCTAGATGAAACATATATCTTCTATTGACTAATATTATAAAAGTATTAAAATTATATTAGCAATTAAAAATTTTGAACCGATCGAAACGAAGATTAATGAGAGTATTTAAAAACAGCGACATAAAGACAGTGCTGATTATGATCACGGCCATCCTTCTTATTACATGGATGCTCCCGCTGGGTGTGCTTTTTGCGGATAAGGATGAAGAAAAAATACTTCTTGAGGAATTAACCGGAGAAAGTGCAAGTGCCGGAGAAGAAGGAAGTATTGAGGTGCTTGGCTTCACGGAAGAAACCATGCCTATATTAGGTAATAAATCTCTTATTATAGTAGTTGCAATAGTGGCAGCAGCTGTCGGCGGTCTTTTTCTTAGTTTTGTCATCAAGCTAAGGGCTTGATCAAGTCTTTTTCACTTCTTTTTCCTAATAGAAGAGCTCCCCTTTTTAGCAGGTGTTCTGCTGTTGCTTGTTTTCTTAGCACTTTCCCCTGCAGACATCTTCCGACTGCCGGATTTTCTTGCCGGGGGTTTATCAGGTTTCTTTTTATTGCTTTCGGTTTTATCTTTACCGTTTATTTTTTTTAAGATTTCTACTGCAGTATTAAGGTCCTCAATATATTTTGTACTATTATCTGTACGGGAAAAGAATTTTTTACCTCTCTGGTACCCGGTAGTCTCAAAAGTAAGCTTTTTAAAATCATTTATTTCCTGAAAGTATGATGACGGAAGCATCCTTAGAAGCTTAGTGGTAGTAGTGTGCCAGTTTTTAAAACCAAAATACTTGCTGGTGAGACCAGAGATCTTCCCGGCTTCTTCTGTTTTTACCTGTAACTCTTTCAGGACTTTATTAAGATTCATTGTGTGCCGCCTATACTAATATTATGATAAATATTATACATCCATATAATGCGATTCATGTTTGTGCCAGTATCTGCCGGGATGTATAAATTTTCTCCATCTTATCTTTATTATATGAAGAGCAAGCTTGAATAATTGTATTAGAGCATTTCCCTTGCCTGGTATTGCAAGATGCATGCCGTCTATCCTTATATCCAGCCAGTTTACTATAGCTGAAGTATCGTGAAGCTCGTGATTAGACGGGATCTGGAAATATCTCAGAAGATCTAATCTTTTCAAATCTTTATTGCCGTAGTATATCTCGCTCCATACGCACATCTTTTCAGGATTTACCTCACATCTATCATCCTGGGTACCGCCGCAGGGGCCATTACGCAGGGTCTTCGGACATCTCATCGGACAGACAAAACCAGTTGTGCTTAATATACACTGTCCGCAGGATCTGCAGTCAAATAAACATTTCTTCAGGTTTTCCTCAAACCAGTAGAGGGGCCTATAGACTCCGAGAAGATGAAAAAACTTTTTAGGTTTTGGTTCAAATTTTTTAATTTCTGTATATTTATTCATTAAATCGCCTTTCAGGTATTGAATATTAGTTTACTACTTCACACTCTCGATAATAGGTGAGACATGTTTCTCCCATCCCAGGGCCTGGATATGGATGCCAGCACAATATGGCTTTACTTTCTCAATCAGGTCCACTGCAATTTCCTTGCATGTCTCTACTTTATTGTCAGTATTTTTCATCTTATCTATAACAGGATTAGGAACAAATACTCCGGCTACGAATTTATTCATGAAATTCGCCATTCTGTCAGATTTTAATAGTATTATTCCTGCCAGTATAGGAATGGTTATCTTTTCTTTCTCCATCCTGTCCATGAATTTCTTAAATACTTCTGCATCAAAGATAGCCTGAGTCTGTATAAATTGGGCCCCCTGATCTATCTTCTTCTTTAGCTTTGTGATCTGCATCTCATAGGCAGCTTCTGTATCTGCTCCGGGGTTTACCACCGCGCCTTTGAAAAATGAAGGCTTTGCAGTAAGCTCTTTTCCGGCCAGGTCGAAACCTTCTTCAAGCCGCTTTATGGCCCATAATAGCTGTACAGAGTCAATATCGAATACAGGCCGGGCATCCGAATGGTCGCCAAGAGTAGTATGATCCCCTGTCAGGGCAAGGACATTCCTGATCCCCATCACATGGGCGCTTAATAATTCGGACTGGATCGACAGCCTGTTTCTGTCCCTGCAGGTAATCTGTAGTATGGGATCCAGACCCATATTTTTCAGTATGCTGCATGTAGTGAGGGAGCCAAGCCTCATCACAGAACTCTGAAGATCAGTAACATTGATGCCGTCAGCTATGTCTTTAAGAAGAGTCACAGCCTCCCTTATTTCTTCGTCCTCTGCTCCTTTTGGAGGCCCCACTTCGCAGGTGAATGCAAATTTACCCTGCTGCAGAGCTTTTTCAAAGCTCATTTTTTTTGTATCTGCCATTATTTCTCCCGGTTTTTCTGCCAGTGATCTGTTTACTCTGGCTGTATATTATTATTAAAAAAAATAATAAAATAAATCTGTCTCATTTTAACAAAATAAAAACTAAATTCAATTAAACTGTAAAACTTTAAAGGGAATATTATAATACCTTACCAGGAGCCTGTCCGAGAACTGAGACCTGAGCTTGCAGGCTGATATTTTTAAACAGATCAAGGCCTGAGGAAGAAGCGATATGGTAACCGCGATGACGAAAAACGAAAATATGTGTAAAAGGGATTTAATTTGAAAAATACGGAGTTTGAGGATATGGATAAATATACTATCACCAGATTGAGCGATTACAAATGGAAAGTTGAAAAAGAGGCTGCTGCAGGGATGAGGGTCCCTGGTATCATATATTCGGACAAGAAACTTTTGGAGCATGTAATAAGGGATGGGGCAATAGACCAGATTGCTAATGTATCGGCTCTTCCCGGGATAATAAAGGCATCCTTTGCCATGCCTGATATTCATTTTGGATATGGTTTTCCCATCGGAGGAGTTGCGGCTTTTGATCCTGAGGCAGGTGGGATAATATCTCCGGGCGGAGTGGGTTTTGATATCTCCTGCGGGTTAAGAGCAATGAGAAGCAATATTGAAATCGATGATATTAAAGACAGGATAGAAGACATGATGTATTCTATTTCCTTTTCAATCCCGCGGGGGCTGGGAGGAAAGGGAAAGATTGATCTATCAAAGAAGAATATGGACCGGGTTCTTTCCCGGGGTGTCGGCTGGGCAGTTGGCAATGGTTATGGATATGAAGAAGAACAGGAATATATAGAAGAAGGCGGCAGCATAGAAGGTGCGGATCCAGCATGTGTGAGTGAGACAGCCAAAAAAAGAGGAGCCTGCCAGCTCGGCACCCTTGGCTCTGGCAATCATTTTCTGGAGATTCAGGCAGTTGATAAAATATATGACAGAGATGCATCGGATATATTTGGGATATATGAAAACAAGATAATAGTGATGATACATTCAGGGTCGAGGGGTCTTGGCCACCAGATATGCAGCGACTATATCAAAGTAATGCAGAAAGCTTCAGATAAATACGGCATAAATGTGCCGGACAGACAGCTTGCCTGCGCACCTATTGATTCTCCCGAGGGGAAAAGATATTATGGGGCCATGGCATGTGCGGCAAATTATGGGATGGCAAACAGGCAGTGCCTTGCTCACTGGCTCAGGGAGGCAATGGAAAGATATTTTGGAGCATCATCCAGGGAACTTGGCCTTTCGACAATATATGATATATCGCATAATATCGCCAGATTAGAAGAACACGATATTGATGGAGTTCTTAAAAAGGTCTGTGTCCACCGCAAGGGCGCGACAAGGGCATACGGACCGGGAAGGCCCGAACTTCCACTCGCATATGGACATATTGGCCAGCCTGTAATAATACCGGGAGATATAGGGACATATTCTTATATTCTTCTCGGGACGGAAACCGCTATGAAAGAAAGTTTTGGTTCTACGTGCCATGGTGCCGGCAGGATGATGAGCCGCTCAAAGGCGAGAAAGACGATAAGTGGAATCGAATTGAAAAATAATCTAAAAGCAGAAAAAGGCATAATAGTCATAGCTGATAGTATGTCAGGACTTGCCGAAGAGGCTCCCGCGGCTTATAAGGATATAAACAGCGTTGTTGAAATATCATGCATGGCCGGCCTAACAAAGAAAGTGGCAAGGCTAAGACCCCTCGGAGTCATAAAGGGCTGAAGTGCTCTAAATTTTATCCAAAAATGATAAAATATTTAAAAAAATATGGTATAATCACTTTAGATTAAAAAAATAGTGAATTTTAAGTAAATATCATATTTTTTTAGGATTATTGCTATATTTTAGAATTATTTATAAAAGGGAGAATATATTATGAGAGAGCTTGATTTATTAACAGATTTTTCTCAAAAAGCTGGAGTAGAGATTGATCCCGGTGATATTAAGATTGATGATACCACGCTCAGGGATGGAGAACAGACAGCCGGAGTAGTTTTTGCAAATGATGAAAAGGTCCATATTGCTAAGATGCTTGATAAAGCCGGGGTTCATCAGATAGAAACCGGTATTCCAGCAATGGGAGGGGATGAGAAAGATGCCATTAAAAAGATTGCGGGACTGGGTCTCAACTGCAGTGTACTTGCATGGAACAGGCCGGTAAAAAATGATATACAGGCATCAATAGAATGTGGAGTAGATGCTGTGGCGCTTTCAATCTCTACATCGGATATCCATATTGAGCACAAATTAAGAAAGAGCAGGGAATGGGTCCTGGAGACAATGAAAAGCGGAGTTGACTTTGCAAAGAGACATAATCTCTATGTATCGGTCAATGCTGAAGATGCCTCCAGGTCCGATATGGAATTTTTGCTGCAGTTTGCACGTACTGCAAGAGATGCAGGAGCCGACCGTCTGCGCTACTGTGATACCCTGGGAATAATGGATCCGTTTGAGATATTCATGAGAGTCAAGAACATAGTAGATATAATCGGTATTGAGATAGAGATGCATACGCATAATGATTTCGGAATGGCGATAGCAAATGCAATAGCAGGGATAAAGGCTGGAGCGACTTATGTAAACACCACTATAAACGGTCTTGGTGAGAGAGCCGGTAATGCGGCATTTGAAGAACTTGTGATGGCCCTTAAATTTATTGAAGGCGTGGATCTTGGATTCGACACTACACTTTTTAGGAATCTATCTGAATATGTCGCAAGAGCTTCAAGCAGGGTGCTTCCAGTATGGAAACCCATAGTAGGAGGAAATCTCTTTGTTTATGAAAGCGAAGGCAAGGTAACAGGCGTTATGGCAAACCCGGAGACTTATGAGCTGTTTAAGGAAACTGACGTTGGCCTTGAAAGGCAGTATGTGCTCGGTAAATATTCCGGAGTAAATTCTGTCACCCAAAAAATGAAAATGCTGGGGGTCAAAGTGAATGAAAAGGAAGCAGCAGAACTGGCAGAAATAATCAGAGACAGAACTGTAGCGTCTAAAAGATCATTATTTGACAGCGAGATAATAGGCACCTATAAAGAATATAAGGGCTCAGCTAAAAAGGTAAAAGTAGAAAAAGGAAAGGATAAGTAATGAGCAAATCAAAAAAAGATAGAAAGATCAATATAATAGATACAACTCTTCGAAATGGTGAAAAGACTGCGGGAGTCGTATTTTCAAAACATGAAAAGATCAGAATAGTCAGAATGCTGGATGAGATAGGCATACCGGAGATAGAGGTAGGCACGCCGGCTCTGGGAGATATGGAAAAAGATATAATAAAAGCTGTTTTGAAATCAAATTTGAAAGCAAAGCTCTATGCATACTGTGATGCTGATGTAGAAGAAATAGAGGCAGCAGCCGCTACCGGGATAAAGAATGTGATTATAAATATATCAACTTCCGACATACATATAAAAGAGATATACAGGGAAAACCGCACATGGGTGGTCAATAAATTGCGTGAGGCCATAAGAGCTGCAAACAAAAATGATTTGAAGTATATTATAAGTGCCGAAGATGCTACAAGGACCGAACTTGAATTCCTCCTAAAACTTATTTCTCTGGCGAAGAAGAAGGGAGCGGAAAGATTCAGGATATGCGATACTGTATCAAAATTTGATCCATTCAGGACATTCATGAATATCAGCACTATAAGTAATGCCATTGATTTCCCACTTGAGATGTATAATCATAATGACTTTGGCATGGCAACTGCAAATGGTATGGCTGCTATAAGGGGCGGCGCCATAGGTCTCGTGGTCAGCATCGGAGGTCTTGGAGATGGCACAGGCAATGCTGCGCTTGAAGAGATTGTAATGGCGCTTAGATATCTGGAAAACATCGAACTTGGTATCGAGACCTCAAAGTTCAGGGAGATTGCAGAATATGTGGCAAAGGCATCTTCCAGAGCAGTTCCTATATGGAAAGCTATCGTGGGAACAAATGTATTTGCCCATGAATCAGGAATACATACTGATGGAGTCATAAAAAACCCTAAGAATTACGAAGTCTTCAATCCGGCAGAAGTAGGGCTCACAAGGCAGATCGTAGTAGGTAAACATTCAGGCTCGCATACTATTCTGCATAAGTTCAAGGAATATAATATAGAACTCACTGACAGGGAATCTAATGATATTCTTGCAATGACAAGATCGATGTCGGTTGACCTTAAAAGACCGCTTTTTGATAAGGAGCTTATGTATATCTATAAAGAATACAAATCCAAAAAGAAAGAAGATCTTAAGGAAGACCAGGAATAAAAAAAGGGAAAGGAATATTTTTGGGAAAGACTATTTCAGAAAAAATAATAAGCGAACATGCAGGCAAAGAATTAAAAGCAGGCGATATTTCTGTTGTGGATGTCGATGTGGTCATGAGCCAGGACGGTACCGGACCGCTTGCAGTCAGCCAGGTCAGGAAGATGGGTTTTGAATCTGTAAAATATCCGGAAAAGTCTATTTTCTTTATAGACCATGCGGCGCCAAGCCCCAGAAAAGAGCTTTCAAATTCTCATGCAGTTTTAAGAGACTTTGCAACTGGCAGCGGAGCAGTTTTAAGCGATGTCGGGAAAGGAGTATGTCATCAGATACTAATAGAAGACTATGCATGTCCCGGAGATATTGTGATAGGCGGAGATTCGCATACCTGTACATCCGGGGCGCTTGGAGCATTTGCAACAGGAATGGGTTCCACAGATATTGCTGTGGGGTATGCCCTTGCAAAGACATGGCTCAGGGTCCCCGGGACCATTAAGGTGAATTTTAACGGCAAGTTAAATGACGGTGTCTGCGCCAAGGACCTGATAATATATCTTATAGGAAAGATAACTTCTGATGGAGCCACCTATAAGGCCATTGAATTCAGTGGTGAAGTGAGCCATAAGATGGATATGGACGGACGCTTTACTATATCAAATATGGCTGTGGAAGCCGGTGCAAAGACCGGACTATTTGAGACTGACGATATTGCAAAAAAATATCTTGAGAGCCGCGGCAGAGCAGATTGCTTCAGGAAAATATATGCTGATGAGACGGCCGTCTATGAACAGATAATAGATATTGATTGTTCGGTAATTGAGCCGATGGTAGCACAGCCGCATACAGTTGATAATGCTCTACCGGTAAGAGATCTTGAAAAAATTAAAGTCGACCAGGTATTTATAGGCACATGCACAAATGGAAGGCTGAGCGACCTTAAAATAGCAGCAGATATACTAAAGGGCAAGAATATTGCAGACGGTGTAAGGCTTCTGGTCGTTCCGGCTTCCAGGGATATATATATTGAAGCTATCAGGGAAGGGATAATAGAGACACTTGTTGAAAGCGGCGCGGCAATACAGAGTCCGGGATGCGGACCATGCGTAGGGGTCCATCAGGGAATACTTGCTGATGGGGAAGTATGCCTGTCAACGCAGAACAGAAACTTCAGGGGACGTATGGGCAATACGGATGCCTATATATATCTGTCCTCTCCTTCTACTGCAGCATGGAGCGCGGTCAAAGGCTATATTGCAAATCCAGGGGAGGTAAAATAAATGGGCAATAAGAAAATATTTAATGGAAAGAGTTTTAAGTTTGGAGATGATATTTCCACGGATCTTATTGCTCCGGGGAGGCTTTTTCACTTAAGATCGAATCTTCCGGAAATGGCAAAACATGTACTCGAAGATGCAGATCCCGGATTTGCAAAAAAAGTTAAGAAGGGCGATTTCGTAGTCGGTGGAAGGAATTTCGGGCTTGGTTCAAGCAGGGAACATGCCCCCGCGATCATCAAGCTTTCCGGAGTAGGGGCTGTGCTGGCAAAGTCTTTTGCCAGGATTTTTTTCCGCAATAGCATAAATGTAGGGCTTCCTGTTCTCGTATGTGATACAGATAAAATAGAAGATGGCGACGAACTCGAAATAGACCTTTCAAAGGGGACCATTAATAATATTACAAGGAATATAGAGCTTAAATTCAATCCTTTACCGGATGTGATGATAAAAATACTTGATGACGGGGGCCTAACGGACCATATTACAAAAAACAAAGGATTTAACCTTTGAGGGATATTCATTAAGAGCAATTAATAATACTTACGGAAGGCAGATAGATGAAATACAGGATCACTTTAATACCGGGAGATGGAATAGGGCCGGAGATAACCGATGCGACAGTAAAAGTCGTAGAAGCAACCGGAGCCAATATAGAATGGGATGAAGTAAATGCAGGGGCCGATGTATACGAGAAGGAAGGCTCAGTACTGCCTCAGAATGTCCTGGATTCACTTAATAAGAATAAGGTGGGTATAAAGGGACCTATTACCACTCCTGTGGGAACAGGCTTTAGAAGTGTGAATGTAGCCTTAAGAAAGCTTTTTAATCTTTATGCATGCGTCAGGCCCTGTAAAAGCTATGAGGGAGTCAAGAGCAAATATAGCGACATCAATCTGGTCGTAGTCAGGGAAAACACAGAGGACCTATATGCAGGAATAGAATTTGAAAAAGGGGATACAAAGACAGGGGAGCTTATAGATTTTATAGCCGGCAAGACAGATAGTAAAATAAGGGCAGACAGCGGTATCAGCATCAAACCTATTTCCGTATATGGTTCGGAAAGAATAATAAGATTTGCATTTGAATATGCCAGAAAAAATTCAAGAAAAAAGGTGACCGGGGTCCATAAGGCAAATATTATGAAATATACTGACGGGCTCTTCCTCGAAGTCTTCAGGGAGATAGCCAGAGATTATCCGGATATTGAGGCTGAGGACAGGATAGTTGATAATATGTGCATGCAGCTTGTACAAAAACCTGAACTCTACGATGTAATGGTCCTTCCCAATCTTTACGGTGATATTATATCGGACCTTGCGGCAGGCCTGGTAGGCGGACTCGGTGTGGCGCCGGGCGGCAATATAGGAGAGGAAATCGCACTTTTTGAGCCTACTCATGGAAGCGCCCCGAAATATAGGGGACAAAATAAAGTCAATCCCACAGCCATGATGCTTTCTGCGGTACTGATGCTGCATCATATTGGTGAATCCGGTAAAGCGGACCTTCTGGAGAGAGCTATTGCAGAGAATATTGCTGAAGGAAGATATGTTACATATGACCTTAAGGAAGATAGAAATGATCCTGATGCAGTGGGGACAAGTAAATTCGCCGATGCTATTGTGGAAAAGATAAATAAATTCTCTTCAAGGATTTCAGGATAATCGCCGGGTGCCGGATAGGCCTGATCGTCAGTATTATGCAGCTTAATCACTTTTGCGATATCCATCATCTCGTTTTCGGCTGATGATTCTTTTGCCCTATCCGCTATAAGCAGATATGACGATATGGCTATGGTTAAATATAGAAAACTATCATAAAATACTAATAAATATATATTAAAAGTATGATATGGATAAAAAACCAGGCATCGACCTGAAGATTCTAAAGGCAATATTTAGTATTACCAAAGCAATAGGTTCTGAACTGGATCTCGAAAAGGTATGTGATCTGATGGTGGAAAAAATATATCAATTGGTAAACTGCAATGGATGTGCCATTATACTTATAAATAATAAGAGGGTAAAACTTCAGAGTGAAATAGGCTTTGGTAAAAGCATTAAGGATGTAGAATTTTCCACCGAAATGCCTCTTATAAAATACATACTTTCAACAAAAAATAAGATATTCATTGGTGATATAGAGAAATCTTATTTTAAATACAGTATTCCCAGGGGAGATCTAACCACATCCATGATATGCATGCCAATAATAGTTAAGGACATAGTGAAGGGAATAATATATATAGATTCAAAGCATATAAATGCATTCTCGAATAAGCATGAGTATTTCCTGAATATTCTGGCCCATGAGATATCGGTGGCTATTGAAAGAGCTATAGCCTATGAGAGAATAAAGGTTCTGACAGTAAAGGATGAACTTACCGATGTATATAATAGGAGAAAATTCGATCATGACCTTAAGGAGGAATTAAATAAAGCAATAAGATATGCGAGAAATCTCTCCCTTTTAATGGTAGATATTGATTTTTTTAAAAAATTTAATGACCTGCACGGACATCAGGTGGGGGACTCAATACTCAAAGAATTAGGAAGGCTCTTTAATGAGAATATGCGAAATACGGACAGAGTCTATCGTTATGGCGGAGAAGAGTTTATTACTATATGCACTGAAACAGATAGGAACAATGCTATTATTTTTGCTGAAAGGCTCCGGAAGGTCATTAGTGAAAAAGAATTTACCAGTGTGAATGATATAAAGTCCGGCGGACCCCTCACTGTTTGTATCGGAGTATCTAATTTTCCATTTAATGCGACACAGTTTGATGATCTTATAAAATATGCAGATGATGCTTTGTATAAAGCAAAGGATCAGGGTAGAAATAAAGTAGTAGCTTGAGATTACCTGCCCTAAGCCTTCGTCTTCCATCTGGTCAGGATATTTTCCCGGTCAAATATTCTTACCGCTATCCGCAGGAGTATGGGGCAAAAGATTAAAAATAGTTTAGATTTTCATGAGCAGATATCTTTTCATATAGGCCGGGAGATTCGGTAAGGAGCCCTATTATTGAGTTTTATCATTTAGCAAGTTCCCTGAAAGCTTCAAGATAGATTTTACTGGTGGGATCATCGGTCAGATCAAATAAAAAATATTAAATATATAAATCAGGCCTCTGAAATTTTGATTGATTTATCCC
>CBEVGD010000023.1:0-19552 GCA_965549355.1 uncultured bacterium
CAGAGAAAGCCTTGCTGGAAGGTTTTTTGATTTTCTTATAGAAGTTTTTGATTTTGATGAATATCTTGAATTTATTGGAGCAAGCATTGATAAAGAAAAGGAAAATATATTTGAAGTTGAGATAAAAAGGAAGCTTAATAACTATATCAGGTCAGGAGGGTTTGTAGAAGCTTTCAACTTTAATGAAGAAATGCAAAAAAAATATTTCAAGGAAGGATTATTGGAAAGAGTTATATTCAAGGACCTGCCCGGAATATATGATATTAAGTACCCGGATCTACTGTTCCGGCTATTAAAGATAATTGCCAATCAGCCCGGGATGCTTTTAGATTATAAAAATATGGCAAATGATCTAAAAATCGATCACAGGACATTATCCAGCTATATTGCATATCTTGAATATGCAATGCTGGTCCAAAAAGTATATAACTATTCTACAAACTTTCTGACCAGCGAAAAGAAATTAAAAAAGATATATCTGTCAAACACAGCCTTTTCTATTTCACTTGCCTATAATTTTGATATGAGTTTGATACTGGAGCAGTATTTTGTTAATCGCTTTAAAGCAAGATTTTTTTCGAGAACGCCCCAAAAGGAAGAAGTCGATATTGTCATGGAATCAGACATGAATGCAGTTCCAGTGGAAATAAAAATAAGAAATAAGATCGATCGCAGCAGTTTAAAGCCAATGTTAAAGTTCTTAAAAAATGTAAATCAGAAGGAAGGTTATCTTATTACAAAAGATACTGAAAAAATCTATTCAATGGATAAGTACATAATAAGAGCCATCCCATACTGGAAATATTGGAGTATTAAAAAAATAATCGGAGCTTAGCCTGCATTGTACTTTTAGGATAAAATATCAATATATCCTATAATCCCTTTGAACATATTCCAGTCTCAAAAATCTTGAAATACTGTAATAGTCTATATCCAATAATTGGACCGGATCAAGATATGCATTATCATATATAATACCAAAATGAAGATGGCAGTCTGTGCAGGAAGGATCATCCAGGGCGCCTATTGAAGCGATTATATCTCCCTGTCTCACACTATCGCCTTTACTGACATAGATGCTCTGAAGATTAAGATAAGTGGTCCGTATCATTGTATTGTGCCTTATTACAACGGTGCGTCCACCGATCGGAGAAAAGCCTGTATACGATACAGTACCATTGCCCGCTGCCATGACCCGCTCCCCGGGGCTTCCGGATATATCGATTCCCGTATGCCTGCGGTACGCTGATTTTTCAATATCAAAATATTCTTCTCTGAATTCTATCAATATTTCCCCCTGAAGGGGGTATATAAATGGTTTTTTATATTCCGAGGGGCTATACGGATATGAGAATATATATGAAGGAAGGAAAAAAAGGGCTATAAGAAATATATATATAAATATCTTCAAGTATTTTAATTTCATCTCGCGGCTCCTGCTTTCGGATTATGATCCTTTTGAAAAAAACGGTACGAAGATATTTTACAATGGTTATACATATATGTAAATATATAAATACATAAAAGTAAATTTTACTAAAGGGTTATAAAATCTTATAATATCCATATGAAGTATAAGATCTAATAGAAAAACTTATTAATTAAGAGGTGAATAAGATGAATAACAGGATATCTGAAATATTATCGTGGTACAAAAGCGAAAACCCCGGTACGGTAAGGAACCTTTATCAAATATTGTCAACCGGAAGGCTTGGCGGAACCGGTAAAATGGTTATACTTCCTGTAGATCAGGGTTTTGAGCATGGACCAGCCAGAAGTTTTGCTCCAAATCCGGCAGGTTATGACCCTTCCTACCATGTAAAACTGGCTATAAAGGCTGAACTAAATGCCCATGCAGCACCTCTCGGTTCAATGGAAATAATCGCCCCTGAATATTCCGGGCAGATCCCCTTAATACTTAAGGCCAATAGCCATGACTCAATGGACAGTAGCGGAGATCCCATACCTGCTATCACTGCATCGGTAGAGGACGCTTTACGCCTGGGTTGTACTGCAATAGGTTTTACTATCTATCCCGGCAGCAGCAATTTCAAGCAAATGTATGAAGAAGTAGGAGAGATGACCCTGGAAGCAAAAAGGGCCGGACTTGCAGTTGTAATATGGTCTTATCCAAGGGGTTCTAATCTTTCGAAAGAAGGAGAGACCGCTGTGGATATAGTAGCATATGCTGCACAGATCGCAGCTCAGATTGGAGCTCATATCATTAAAGTCAAACCGCCTACCCGCCATATAGAGCTTGAAGAAGCAAAAAAGGCATATGATAAGTATAATATACCTGTTGATACCCTGGCTGACAGGGTCAGACATGTAATACAGAGTGCCTTTGACAGTAAGCGAATAGTGATATTCTCAGGTGGTCCTGCAAAGGAAAGGGATGAGGTCCTTGAAGAAATAAAACAGATAAATAAGGGAGGAGCATTTGGTTCCATAATAGGAAGAAATTCCTTCCAGAGACCGGAAGATAGTGCTCTGGAATTCCTGAAAGATATTCTTGATATATATAGCAAATAATTTTGATCTTATATTCTCTAATAAATGATTTCCGGAATCACTTAAATCTATAATTTCATTTGAGTATCGCTTATAAGAGAATTTTTAATGGACTTCCTCAAGTTCAAAAGGAGCCCCGATATCAGCACCGTTTATCTTGATCTCCTCTACGACCTTATCCAGGAGAGGCACTCCTTTTATCCTGTTTTCTTCAACGGCAAGGTATTCTTTCTCCCCGGCAATATAGATCTCATCCTGTCCGGCCGCTATGGGTGAGTTCTTAAGAAGGCCTACCATATAGTCTATCTGCTTCTTAAAGTCTATGATGGGCCTGAAGGCATCTATCTTTATTGCCATAAAGAAGTGGCCGACATCGGACCGGCGGGGTTCATGGGGAAAGCCAACATCGGTTAGCGCGGCCGCTCCCGATAGGGCACCGCATAGTATATCTACAAGCAGTGCCAATCCATAACCCTTATAGGATCGGAGTATATCTGTAGAGCCCAGCGGAAGCAGCGCTCCCGGTCCTCCGCTCTGTACTTTTTTGGGGTCATCTGTCACATCGCCCTGGTCATCCATTCCCCAACCCATGGGTATCTTTTCGCCCTTCTTCTCAAATACCTTTATTTTTCCTATGGCCACTACTGAAGTCGCCATATCGAGGACATATGGATACTTATTATAAGAGGGGACCGCTACTGCGATAGGATTAGTTCCAAGGACCGCCGTCCTTCCATAAGTGGGGGCGGCAAGAGGCTGGGAATTAGTCATAGATATTCCTATCATATCACTCTCCAGCGCCATCATGGCATAGTAGCCTGCAATACCATAGTGATTGGAATGATTGACTGTAGCGATTGCAATATTTGATTTCCTGGCCTTTTCTACACAGGCAGTCATTGCGCGGTGGCTATTTACCTGTCCCAGGCCATTACCTCCATCAAAGGAGATTGTGGCATCTGTCTCACTAATGATCTTTGTGGCAGTGATGGGGTTCATATATCCTTTTTTTAGCCTGCTGCCGTAATATGTTGAGAGTCTTATCAAACCGTGAGATGATACTCCCCTGAGGTCCGCTTCAATAAGGATGTCTCCTGCAATAGCTGCATCTCCTGCGGGTACTCCGAGCTTTTGCATGAATTTTATAGTATAATCAATAAGATCCTGTTTTTTAAAGCGCAGTATTTTTGACATGTTTGCTCCTTTGTCAGGCATAGAATAATAGTAAAATGAGTTATTTTACATATCTGAAAGAAAGTATAACCAAAAATGGTAAAAATGTGTATAATTATAGGTTAAGAGATTTAAATTGAAGGGATTTAAATCTCTCAGGGTGCCAGAGGTTAAAGTATTTGCTATACAAGAAGAGATGATTTATATAAATAATCGTATTCTCCAGATATAGTTAAAAAAGCATTTAGGAACTTGTTATAAATATGTTATGTAAGTATTGTAATAATATGTAAAAAGAAAGGGACAAAAATGAATAAAACAGAACTGGTAGATGCAATGGCAGGAAAGACTGGTCTTTCAAAAAAAGATGTGGCGGCTGCGGTGGATGCATTTCAGGAAGTAGTAACTGATGCACTGGTAAAAAGAGAAAAAGTCGCACTGGTCGGATTTGGTACCTTCCAGACATCTGACAGAAGCGCAAGAGCTGGTATAAATCCAGCAACAGGAGAAAAAATTCAGATAGCTGCACGCACTGTTCCCAAGTTTGTCGTCGGCAAGGCTCTGAAAGATAAAGTAAAATAGCCGAGACTGATATTATTCAGTACCTCATTTATTACAAATTTGGAGACATTTTTAAAATGTCTCCAAATCTTTCTAAACTCAAAAAACACCCACTTCAATTGAAGCGGCTCATTAGATTTATATGTTAATTGCTGTTTCTTTTCTGATGTCTTCAATGATTGACCCGCTTAAAGCTGAGACATTAAAAGGAATAGCTGGATGGGTTTTGGTATTTATTCCGTTCCTTATTTTTTTAAAATTCCAGTAAATATGATCATTATATACTTTCTTATATTGCAGTAAAAAATCACCCTTTATTTTTTCCCCATACAACTTAAAAGAAATATTACTGTTATTGTCATACCTTCCAGAGTTTAAAATACTTATATTGTAAACTAAATCAGGGCATTCATACTTTCCTATATCCCATACCATTACTGTACCTTTACCATATTTATCTTTATGGATAGAGCCCTCAAAATATGCCCATGGAAGGTGATGGTCACCAGCAAGAATAGCTTTCGATTCTATACTGTTGCCTGCAAAAGTATTTTCCGGCAATACCCATGATTTTAATATTTTATGATTAAGTTCCAACCTGAGATCAAAATGGGGATAAATACTCTGGTGCCATTGGATAACAAAGATAGGTTTTTCTTTCAAGGGTCTTATTTTCTTTGAAATGGAGGTCATAGTAAAATCTCCATTCCATCTCTTTCTTATTTCAATCTCTCTTTTAACCATATCTTAGAAAGTAATGTTTTATTGATCCGGTAATTCTTTTTTAATAATTTACTATTTTAAAGATTTTTGATCTATTATTTTTACCAAAACATATAAATAATCTTTATCTCAGTAATTTAGACATAAGGAAAATCAGCTAAGAAATATTACTAAAAAATTGTAGCAATAAAATTTTCTTCTGTAAATTTATCTGGATATATATTTTTGTTGAAAATTGGATAAATATTATATATCTGAATCGCAGGTAATAATTAAAATCAGGTTGACATTGAAGCTATTGTGAAGTATTGTTTAACCAGTTACGTAACCGGTTAAATATATATGCTAAAGACCGGATAAATGGATTCCCTTTTAGGAGAGATTGATACTATCGTATGAATCAATAAAAAATATTTCTTAGACAGGAGTAGATCATGAGCAAAGTAAAAGTAGGAGTAGCAGGATACGGGGTTATAGGCCAGCGCCTTGCAGATGGCGTGGCAAAGCAGGGGGATATGGAACTTATCGGCATAGTGGATATTGCTCCAACACTATCAATACGGGCCCTGTATGACAGCCCAAACCCTTATGATCTTTATGTGGTGGATGATTCAATGAAGAATGCATTCAACAGTGAAAATATACCGGTCAGGGGAAATTTTGATGACCTGCTTTCTAAAGTGGATATAATGCTTGATGCAGCTCCCGGCGGGATAGGAGCCAAAAACAAAGAGCTCTATAAAGCAAAGGGACTAAAAGCAATATTCCAGGGCGGGGAGAAAAATGAAGTGGCCGATGCATTCTTCCACGGTTATGCAAATTATCCCAAAGGTGTTGGAGTAGATTATTTAAAGCTTACTTCCTGTAATACCACAGGATTTATAAGAGCTGTAGACTGCATAGACAGGGAAGTAGGAGTGGAAAGAGTAGTGGTTACCATCTTAAGAAGAGTCGCCGACCCCGGAGATGTCCACAGGGGACTTGTAGATGTCGCTATGGTGGAGCCGGTACCCAATCATCAGGCAGTGGACCTAATGCTCATTATGCCCCATATTAAAGCTACGGGAGCACTAATACATCTTCCCATAACACATGGCCATATAATAACCCTTGTAGTAACCCCAAAAAAACCCGTCTCAACAGATATGGCGCTGGAACTTTTTGAGGCCCATCCCAGGATCAAGGTAGTAGAGATCGCAAAGGGCTTTAATTCCAACACCGCCCTTTTTAAATATGCAAGGGATAAGGGCAATAAGCGTGCAGACATGTATGAGATAGCAGTGTTTAAAGAGATGGTGGCAAAGTCAGGTGAGGATCTTTTCTTTACGATAAATATTCCTCAGGAAGCAGTGGTGATCCCCGAGTCCATAGACGCAATAAGAGCTGCTCTTTCGATGCAGACCAGTGGAGACGATGCAGTATCGGCTACAAATAAATATCTTGGTATGGAATAGAAGAAATGGAGTAGAATAAATAATATTAATATAAGGATATCTAAAAGATGAAATACGGTATAAAAGCCCTGGATGATTTTGATTTTAGCTCAAAAACAGTAATAGCAAGGCTGGACCTCAACTGCCCATATGATCCTGGCACAGGCAAGCTAAAAGATATCACGCGTATAAAAGCGGCGATTCCCACTATAAGGGAGCTTTCAAAAGCCGGAGCAAAGCTTGTGATACTTACCCATCAGGGCGGGGATCTGGAATATCATAATTATATATCCACAGAGCTCCATGCAGGGGAAACATCAAAACTGCTTGGAAAAGATGTAAAATTTATTGATGATGTATGTGGTCCTGCAGCAAGAAAAGCCATAAGACAGTTAAATCCAGGCCAGATACTACTTCTTGACAATGTAAGGTATATGGCAGAAGAGATGACCCTTTTTGAAGCAAAGCTTAAGCTGACTCCCCGGGAGCAGGCAAAGACAATAGTTGTCAGAAAGCTTGCCCCTATGGCCGATATTTATATCTGCGACGCATTTGCTGCTGCCCACAGGGACCAGCCGACATTGGTTGGTTTTGAGGAGGTCCTGCCCTCGGGGATGGGAAGGCTCTTTGAAAAGGAATACGGCATCCTCTCAAAGATCATGAAAGAACCAGGACGTCCTCTAGTATTTCTCCTTGGCGGGGCAAAGATAGAAGATGCATTCAATATGATGGGAGAAGTACTTTCAAAAGGTATTGCAGACAGGATACTCTCAACTGGTCTCCTGGGTCAGGTATTTCTGATGGCTAAAGGAATTAGCCTAGGTGCTAAGACAGAAGAGGTCATTTATGCAAAAAAGCTTGACAGCTATCTCGGCCAGGCAGAGAAGATGCTTGCAGAGCATGGGGATAAAATAATGGTACCATTAGATCTTGCATATGATGATAATGGAAGAAAAGAGATAGCCGTAGATGGGCTTCCAGTAGAACAGGCCATTACAGACATAGGTTCAAAGACCATAGATCTGTATAAGGATATTATAGGCAGAGCAAAAACAGTCTTTATAAACGGGCCCGCCGGAGTATTTGAAGAGCCGGAGACCGAAAAAGGTACAAGAGAGCTTTTTAGCCATACTGCAGAGGTAGATTGTTTTTCTGTCATAGGCGGAGGAGACTCCATATCTGCGGCCAATAGATTTGTCCCTGGTGGTGGATTTTCCTATATGTGTACAGGAGGGGGAGCAATGGTGCGGTTCCTGTCCGGGGAAGAGCTCCCGGTAGTAAAAGCCCTTAAGAGGGCTGCAAGGATATTTGTATGATATAAGTTTGTTTAATATTGATATAGAGACGATAAGGATAAGAGCAGAAAAGATCACGGGAGCGGGGAAAGAGGATCATAATATAAAGATCAGGTAAAAATGAAAATAACCCTTCCTTATGGAAAAGAAAAAATAGAGCTGGATATACCGGAGAAAAATATACTGGATATTGTCCAGGGTGAAAGTTCACTCTCCAGCATAGATGAAGAAGAAGTAATCTCCCGTGCTCTTAAGAGTCCGGTGGAATCCGGCACTCTCTCAGAGATTGCGAGAGGGAAGAGCTCTTCTGTATGCATACTTGCAAGCGATATTACACGTCCCTGTCCTTCATATAGATTTTTGCCACAGTTAGTAGATGAGCTTACTAAAGGTGGGATAAGCCATTCAAATATAATAGTGATCCTGGGTCTTGGAATACACAGGGGACATACAGAGAATGAAAAAAGAAAACTGGTGGGAGACTATATATTTGAAAATATAAAAGTAATAGACTCCGACCCTTCAAAAGCAAAGCTTATCGGAAAGACATCTGCCGGAACACCGGTGGAAGTATTTAAACAGGCTCTAGAAAGCGATCTACTAATAGCAACAGGAAATATTGAGTACCATTATTTTGCAGGATACTCCGGAGGGGCAAAGGCAGTAATGCCAGGCATATGTTCCAGAAGTTCTATACAGGCAAATCACGGCATGATGCTTGATGAGCGTTCAGCCTCTGGCAGGTTTGAAGACAATCCTGTCCGGCAAGATATTGAAGAAGCAGGAAAAATGGCAGGCATTGACTTTATTTTCAATGTGATACTTGATGATGATAAAAAGATAATAGACGCTGTTGCCGGAAAAAATAATGAGGCATGGCTTGAGGGAATAAAGAAGTATGACGGGATCTATAAGAGAGAAGTAAGCCACAGGGCAGATATAGTGATAGCTTCACCGGGCGGCGATCCCAAAGACATAAATCTTTACCAGTCCCAGAAAGCGCTGGAGAATATAAAGAACATTGCGCGGCCTGGAGGTGTGATAATACTTGCAGCATCATGCATCGAAGGGTTTGGAGAGGGTGTATTTGAAGAGTGGATGGACCAGACAAAAGATTACGGGGCTATAAGCGCAAGACTCAGGAGTAATTTTGTACTTGGAGGACATAAAGCCGTGGCAGTGGCAAGGGTGATCTCCAGTAAAAAGGTATATCTGCACTCTGAATTTGATGATGTGACTACTAATAAAATGGGTTTTGAAAAGATAGATGATATGCAATCTTATTTAAATAAAAGGATAGAAGAAGATGATAAAATAAAGATAACCGCAATACCTAACGGCAGATTTGTGAGAGTAAAGAATTAATGAAGATTTATATGATCGGAGGATTGATTTGAAGGAAACTGAAAAGCTAAGTCTGGAGGAAATAAATAAACTAAAGGATTTATCATGCAAAATAAGGTGCCATATTCTTACAATAGTTAAAGATGCAGCTGTGGGCCATATTGGAGGTTCGCTATCAGTCACTGATATTCTTACTGCTCTTTATTTTAAAGTGTTAAATATCGACCCAAAAAATCCGGATTGGGATGGACGGGACAGGCTTATACTTTCAAAGGGCCACGGGGCTGCTGCTATTTATTCAACACTGGCAGAGAGAGGTTTTTTCCCGGCCGGGCAGTTGAAGACCTTCGGTAATATAGATAGCAATTTTCAGGTACATCCGGACAGGACTAAGGTCCCGGGCATAGAAGCTTCTACAGGCGCTCTCGGACAGGGTCTGTCGGTAGCAGCAGGTATGGCATTGGCTGCAAGATTGGACGGTAAAGATTATCATACCTTTGCTATTCTGGGAGACGGTGAGACCCAGGAGGGCCAGATCTGGGAGGCTGCCATGTTTTCGGCCCATTATAAACTCGATAATCTGACTGCGGTACTTGACTATAATAATGTCCAGCTGATGGGAAATGTATCGGATATAATGGAAGTCGCCCCTGTAGACGATAAATGGAAATCTTTTGGATGGAATGTGATTAAAATAGAGGGGCATGATTTCAGGCAGATAATTGAAAGCCTGGATAGTGCAAAAGAATACAAAGGCAGGCCAACGATTATTATTGCTGATACTGTAAAAGGCAAAGGAGTCTCCTTTATGCAGAATAGCTGTACGTGGCATGGCAATGTCCCTTCAGAGGAAGAATATGATCAGGCAATAAAAGAATTAAAAAGTAATCAGTAGGAGGTTTTAAGATAAATGGTTGCTATAAGAGAAGCTTTTGGCAAAGCTCTGCTCCAGCTGGGCGAAAATAATAAAGATGTGGTGGTCCTTGATGCTGATCTGGCAAGTTCTACGAAGACCACCTATTTTGCGGAGAAATTCCCAGAGAGGTTTTTCCAATGCGGTATTGCTGAGCAGAATATGATCGGTGTCGCTGCCGGACTGGCATCCTGCGGAAAGATACCTTTTGTTGCGTCATTTGCAGTTTTTGTCACAAAACGGCCGGCGGACCAGATATCTATCTCGGTAGCATACCCCCGACTTAATGTAAAGATAATAGGGGCCTATACGGGACTTTTTAACGGAAAAACCGGTGCAAGCCACGCGGCTGTTGAGGATATTTCCATAATGAGGGCAATACCCGAAATGGTCATTATAGATCCGGCAGATGCTGCTGAAATGAAAAGTGTCGTAAATGTAATCGCCAATTATGATGGACCAGTTTATATGAGGGAGACGAGAGATGAGTGGCCTGATGTATTTGATGACGGTTATTGTTTTGAAATAGGAAAAGCATCTGTAGTAAGGCCTGGAGATGATGCAAGTATTATTTCAAGCGGGGTGATGACCTCGGAAGCCATTAAAGCATCTCAAAGTTTATTGGAAGAGGGAATAAATGTCAGAGTGATCAATATGGCAACAATAAAGCCTATCGACAGTAATGCTATTATTAAAGCAGCAGAGGAGACAGGTGCAATAGTAACTGCCGAGAACCATAATATATATGGCGGGCTGGGAAGCGCTGTTGCCGAAGTTCTGGTAGAAAATCATCCTGTTCCCATGCAGAGGATAGGTATAAAAGATGTCCTAAATGAAGCAGGGACCAATCAGGAGCTTCTTGATAAATTTGATATGAGCTATAAGTATATAATGGAAGCTGTAAAAAATGTGATAGCGAGAAAAAAGATAAAATAATCGAAAGAGTGAAGCATATTATATGTGGTGAAATATCTGGAAAAGGGAAAGAACGGCTGATGAAATTACTTTTCGAAAATGAACAAAAACAGTATGATTATTTTTTAAAAGCATTTTGATGCATTAAGATATTGATTTGATCTTTTGTAATTTCAGAGAATTTCAAGGAGGGGTTAAAATAGCCAATATAAAAGATATAGCAAAAGAGGCCGGGGTGTCGGTAGCTACTGTCTCTCATGTGATAAATAGGTCAAGATATGTCAGCGATAAACTTATAAACAGGGTCGAGCAGGCAATGAAAGACCTTGACTACCAGCCGAACCTTCTTGCCGGAAGCCTGAGAAAGAAAAAGACAGGTACCATAGGGCTCATAATCCCTGACAGTTCTAATATGCTTTTTGCCGATATTTCAAAAAGCTTTGAAGATATGTTCTTTTCAAAGAATTATAATATCATAGTCTGCAATTCCGCCTATGATATTAACCGTGAGATTGAACATCTCAAGAATCTCCGGTCCAAGATGGTCGACGGAATATTAATGATTCCTGCCACCCGGGAAGGTGGACATATAGAGAAGATAAGCACTGCTGGAATCCCCATAGTGCTGCTTGACAGGAAAATACCCGGCCTTGAAGTCGACTATGTACTGGCTGATAATTATAAGGGTGGATTTGAGGCTGGAAAGTATCTTGTAAGTCTTGGTCATACAAATATTGGATATATTGATCGGATATATCCCCATTCTCACAGTCTGGACAGAAAGAAAGGATTTGAATCTGCACTGGCCGGCAGCGGTATCTCACTGGAAGAAGACAATATTGTAAAAGGAGGATTTACATATGATGATGGGGCAGGAGCAGTAAAAAAACTTCTTGAGAAAAACAGGAAAATAACTGCGGTTTTTTCATTCAATGATATAAATGCCCTGGGAGCCATAAGAGGTCTTGCAGATCTCAAATGCCGGGTTCCTGATAATATATCAATTATTGGAAATGATGACATCTATCTAAGCTCAATATATGTTCCCAGGCTTACCACAGTTCACTATCCTGTAAAGGAAATAGTAAAAGAGGCCGGTAAGATTTTATTGGCAAGGATCAAGGAACCTATATTTAAAAAGAGTAAAGAGATCCTGATACAGACAGAACTGGTGATAAGGGAATCAACAGCGGTTATTATTAAATAAAGGTTAACTGACTTCTGCACTTAAAACGCTGAAACCCGTACAAACACTGGGTTTTTAAAAATTCAAAGGCACTATATTGGGTTAAAAGACTTTCTCTATTCTTTTATTATTGATCCTAAACTATAGCTTTCAGGGTGTGCACTTTTAACTTTTAGATAACAAAACTCAATTTTTATGTTGACAATATCAAAAATTTAGATTATATTATAACCGATTACGTAATCGATTAGATTATATCTTTTTATTTTTATATGTCTTATTCATAAGAAAATTTTTATTAAAGTTCAAAGCAAATTTCATAATAGGAGAAGTAAATATGAGTAAATGGCAAATACCACCAAAAAATGGACACATGGATTTAGCTACAGGCGTATATTTTCAAAACATGACAGGTAAGGAAATAGATAATAGGCTGAAGAAAAATGATCTTATAATCATACCTGTAGGCAGTACTGAAAACCATGGTAAGCATGCTTGTTCTGGTGAAGATACATTTTTGCTAACGAGACTTGCCGAACAGGTAGCTTTAAAAACCGGCTGCACAGTGGCCCAGCCAGTATGGTATGGTTCGCACCCTTTCAATCATCTGGGCATGCCTGGAACAATAGTAGTACCAGAGGAAGATCTTTCTGCATATCTCCGTGCCATTATAGCTGGATTTTGGAATGCAGGTTTTAGAAAACAAATATTTATAAATGGACACGCCCAGGATTATGTTATTCCGATGGCTATTCATCAATTCGGGAAAAAATATCAAGTTCCGGCAGTAATTACCTATCTTAACTGGTGGTTTACCATAAGAAAGCATATAAGAGATAAGGAGCATGGAGGACCTTTCGAAACCAAGTTTATTCATGCTGATGAGTGTGAGACCTCTTTTTCATTAGCTTTATTTCCTGAGATGATAAAGATGGAAGACGCTGTGGATACGGAAGGAGAAATGTACATAAAAGATGGAATAGTGGATAAATCCGGTCTCGCTTATGGATACCCCATGAGATTTTATGATCATATGGGATTAACAGGAGCAGAGGTTTTATGTACGCCTGAGGGAGTAGTTGGCAAGAGCACTCTGGCAAGTATGGATAAGGCAAAACCCGGAGTAGAAGCAGCCCTTGATTTTATGGAAGATCTGGTTAATGAAATAATGGGGAAATTCCCGGCAGGGAAGCTTCCTCCAATTGAAAAGATGACACAAAGATCCAAAGAGGAAATTGAAGCAGTTATAAAGGGCCCACTTAAGGGAGGGAAACATATATATACTATATGTTACCCTACTTAATTTTAGATTATTTATATAATTTTTAGAAGTCGGGAGAATAAAAGATGGAGCGGTTTGTAGAGGGAGAAAAAGATTTTGTAGATGGAAAGACTATAAAAGCAGCAGTAATGGTCGAACCCGGAAAAATGGAGGTCCAAAAGCTTCCCTGGCCAAAGCTTGAAAGAGGAGCACTGATCCTTAAAATGCATATGTCTGGCATATGCGGTACAGACAAACATGCTTTCAGGGGTGGTAAAGAGAAAATTTTGTATGGAGGCACAGAAGCAGAGCAGGAAATGGCATATCCTGCAGTTCATGGACATGAAAATGTAGGTGAAATAGTAGAGATGCATCCTGAAGATAAGAATTTAATAGAGTATCATGGTGATGAACTAAAAATTGGGGACAGGGTAACCATGTGCCCCAATATAATTTGCAGGAACTGCTGGTACTGCAGACATATATTTGCATATCCTTTCTGTGCCGAAAATACCACTATAGGCCTGTCATTTCCAAGCAATAAACATCCTTATATTGCAGGGGGATGGGCAGAATATATGTACGTGCCGCCAAAGGCATGGGTCTATAAAGTCTCTGAAGAAATACTTGATGAATTTGGAGCGCTGGCGGAAATTTTTGTGGTTACTTCAACCCTTGATAGGGCTAAGGAATTTTCAAGAATAGAGGCAAGAGGTTTTGGATTTGCCGATACAGTTGTAATTCAGGGTGGCGGAGCAATGGGTCTCATGCATATAGCTAAAGCGAAGATGCTTGGAGCCGGCACCATAATACTCGTTGATCCTTCCCGGAAGAAATTGGATATAGCCAAAGAATTTGGCGCAGATCATGGAATAGATGTTAGTACCACTACTTCCGGAGAGAGAGTTAAAATGGTCAAAGACCTGACTGAAGGAAGAGGCGCCGATGTAGTAGTAGAAGTAGTCGGGACAGCGGAATGTGTAAAGGAAGGGCTTGAGATGACCCGAAGAGGCGGAACCTATATAGAAACCGGTAATTTTGTTGATACCGGCGAAGTAAGCTTAAACATTCACAGGCACATAGGTGCAAAGAATGTTTTACTGATTGGAAATACTAACCACCCGCATACTGGTTATTATCAGGCAATGAAGATGATGCAGAAATATAGAAAAGAATATCCTTTTGAGAAGCTAATAACTCACAGGTTTAAATTGGATGATGCACAAGAAGCAGTTGAGACTTCTCTTGAGACTGATCCATTAAAAGTAGTTTTTGATATGAGTTTGTAAAAAAGGAAAAAATACATGTTTAATATTGGCATAAGCATTTCACCCAATAAGTCAGTTTTTGGTCCCCTTCTTTTTTCAGGGGACCTGAATAAGGGTTTAGAAAATGCCAGTAGTCTGGGCTATGATGGAGTAGAGCTAAGTCTACTTGATTCACAGGATTTGGACCAGGTATGGCTGCTGGACAGGCTCAAAGATCTGGGACTATCTGTCTATGCTATAGCTACAGGCCAGACATATTATACTGATGGATATTCGCTTTTTGATTTTGAAGAAAATAAAAGAAATAAATCTGTTGGAAGAATAAAGGGTCATATTGATCTGGCTTCGGAATTGGGGAGCAAAGTCATAATAGGGGGAATAAGAGGAAAGATAACAGAAAAAGGTGAGAGTAGATCAGAGCAGGAGAATGAAGGTAAAAAAGCAATAAGAGAATGTGTGAGATATGCTGAAAGTAAAAGAGTTATTCTTTTAATCGAACCGATAAATAGATATGAAACCAATATAATAAACACTCTGGAGGAAGGTATAAGGCTAATTAAAGAGATAGGAAGTGAGAATTTAAAACTTCTTCCTGATACTTTTCATATGAATATAGAGGAAGTATCTATAGAGGAGAGTCTGTTTAAAGCAAAACAATATATGGGATACATTCATTTTGCAGACAGTAATAGGCTTGCTCCCGGGTTTGGCCACCTGGATTTCGAAAAAATATTGTCTGTCTTAAGAAAAATAAATTATAAAGGTACAATAGGGATTGAGATACTGCCAAAGCCAGATGATTATAAGGCCGGGGAGAAAGCTATATCCTATTTAAGGAATTTAGAAATTAAAATTTAATAAGGAAAAAGCTATAACTGTTATGGAAAATATGCTAACCAAATATCCTGAAATAGACTTTGTTTTCTGTGTAAATGATAATTCAGCTATCGGAGCTTATGAAGCCGCTGCTGTAGGTAGAGCTGAAGAGATGGTTATAGTCGAGCATGATGGCATGAAGGATTGTCCTGAGTATATACTGGATGACAAAATTGAATATTCATGCTTCCAAGATCCTTTTAAAATGGGTAGAGATACTATTACAGCTCTGGTAGAATACTGGAGTGGTAACACATTAACAGTGGATCAGTACATGTTTGTTTGTGAAATAATTGATAAAGCTAATGCATAATCATACATCGATATAGTTGATGAAATGGCAAAGTGGTATGAAGTAGAATAGGCCATTGGCAGCTGGAATTGTTTTTATTGAGTATATTTGGGGAATGTAAAAAAAGCGTTCCCCAAATACAATGTTTACTAGATGTTTAAACTTGGTCAATATAAATAAAAATTAGAGGTTACGAATTATTATGATTATAGATTTTCATGTCCATATAGAATATAAAAACCCTGATGAAAAATATTCAGCTGATGATATTGTCAAAGCTATGGATAGCGGAGGTATAGATATTTCAGTACTTCTTGGTAATGATCAGGCTGATGCAGGCTATAAGCGTCCATGGGTAGATTCCTCTACTATGGCAGTAGCTGTAAACTGCAGTGATGAAGAAGTAGATTCCTACTGCAGCCAATATCCCGACAGGCTGATAGGATTCACTTCAATACATCCCGACAGGTGTCAACCCCATAGAAAACTAGAACGGGCAGTAAAAGAATTTGGAATGAAAGGAGTAAAGCTTTATCCTCATTCAGGATTTTATCCTAATGATAAAAGACTGAATCTTGTTTATGAAAAATGTATTGAATTTGATATCCCTTTGATGGTTCATACTGGAATAAAAGCAGTTTCCTGGCAGAGTTTAAAATATAACAATCCTATATATGTAGATGATATAGCGGTAAATTTTCCTGATTTAAAAATTATTATGTGCCATGGCGGCTATCCCTGGGTTGAAGAATTCATGGTGGTTGCATATTCCAATCCTAATATCCAGGTTGATATTACCTTTCTTGATTATATAGAAAAAGCATATAAAAAGCCTGGACTAACAGAGAACACTATAAATCGTCTAATTGGTTTAATAGGCCCAGAAAGGCTTTTATGGGGTACAGAAGGACCATATATGGATCTTCCCTTATTCGGAAGCCATGGTCCGGAATATTATGCTAAATCACAGGATTTTCTGGTTAGGCGTTTTAGTTTTCTTTCGGAAAAAGATAAAAAAAATATACTGGGAGAAAATGCAAAAAAATTATTAAAAATAAAATAGAGTCTTATTAATTTTTAAATAAATTATTAATATGGTGATTTTATGGAGGAAGTAGTATGAGAAATTTTAAGAAATATTTAATTTCGACTAATAAAATAAAACCCCTGGATGTCGGTGAGGAAGAAGGATTTAAAGGTGTTGATTCAAGACTTCTGATATCTGATGAGACTGTAGGAGATACTACGTCCTGCCTATTTAGGGCAGTTTTTCCTCCAGGCGCCTATCATGGCAATCATGTTCACAATAAGTCAGATGAGCTTCTCTTCTGTCTTTCAGGAGAAGCAATTCAGGCTATTGAGGGTGTAGAGTATGTTATGAAGCCCGGAGATGCCATGATAATACCAAAAGGCAAAACTCATTGGATGAAAAACGTCAGTGACAAACCATTTATTACAATTGGTATTTATCCTGATGCTGTGAATTTTGAGGATAGTGACCAGCATTTAATTGTAGATGAGTAAGTTTTTAAACATTATGAGTAAATAAGAATCGGGGTAAAGAATTATGGTAAAAAAAGATATATTTGAGCTCTCTTTAGAACCCAGGTGGCGAGAAGATACAAAAAGAGCATATAACACAATATTAAGTATGGGTGATAGGGTAAAGACTATTACAGAAGACGATGCCATTGAGCTTTTAGAAGGTGCTGTGGATATGCATGTGCACTCTATTCCTGACCCTGAAATCGATGTAGGCTGGGACCAATTTGAGATAACGAAAAAAGCAACAGATCTGGGTATGGCTGCAGTTGTTTTTAAGTCTCATACTATCCCAACTGCTGCAACAGTGTATTATGTTCAGAAATCAATAGATGAATATGCCAGAAGTATAGATAAAGACCCTGCCAGGGCATTTGGAGGTATTACTCTCAACTACTACCAGGGGGGACTAAATCCAGTTGCTGTGGAGATGTGTGCAGATCTGGGTGGTAAGATGGTTTGGCTACCCAGTCATGATGCTTATCACCACAAGCAAGTGATGGGATTGCCGGGAGGTATAAAACTTCTTGATGAAAATGACAAACCAGTTTCCGAGCTTTATGAGATTTTTAAAATAGTGGCTGAAAATGATATGATTCTGGACCCCTGCCATACAGGAACTAAACAGAGGTTTGTAATTATAAAGGAGGCAAAAAAATTAGGAGTTAAAAAAATAGTTATAACTCATCCAAACTGGAATGTTACAAAGGCAACCCATGAGCAGATGGCTGAGATGGGTAAGATGGGTGCATATATAGGTCTCTTTATGTATGGGGATGTACCTAATTTTAATAATCCAAACTGTGATCCTATGGAAATGTTTGAGATTATAAAAAAAGTAGGCCCTGAGCACATTATTTTGGCGTCTGATCTGGGTACAGTTATAAATATGCCCCCCTGGGAAGGAATGAAGCTATTTATGAGGATCCTAATGGCAAAAGGCATAAGTAAGAAGGATATTAGAACAATGTGTGTTGATAATCCATGCTATCTTCTGGGTTTGGATAAACTAAAAAAGGGAAGGCGATAATAATTGTTACTATAAAAGAAGTTGCTAAGAAAGCAGGAGTTTCTGTTGCAACAGTTTCAGCTGTTTTAAATGAAAATCGTTTTGTAAGCGATAAATTAATTAAAAGAGTAAAAGCAACAATTGAAGAGTTGGATTACCATCCAAATTTGATAGCTGGTAGTCTAAGATCACGTAAAACCAAAGTTATCGGTCTAATAGTCCCTGATAGTTCAAATGCTTTATTTGCTGACATATCTAGAAAAATCGAAGAAATGAGTTCATTAGCGGGCTATACCATTATGCTGGGTAATTCCTCTTATGATTATGATAATGAATTTAAAATTTTAAAGGTACTTCATTCAAGAAGAATCGATGGACTAATTATAATGCCTTCAACTACAAATACTGAGTATTTTGATAGTCTATCAAAATGGAAATTGCCTTTTGTGATTATTCACCATATTTTACCAAATATAAAAGCAGATTTTGTTTTATTGGATAATTTTAGGGGAACTTATGATGCGACAAAGTATTTATTGGATTTAGGCCATAAGCGCATTGGCTATATTGATAGGCCCTATAGCCTTCCTCATAGTCTGCAAAGATTGGATGGTTATAAAAAAGCTTTAGGAGAAGCAGGGATAAAAAATGATACTGGTTTAATAGTCCGGGGTGATTTTAATTATCAGGGCGGCTTTGATGCAATGAAAAGATTATTAAATCAAAGAAGTATTCCTACTGCTGTGATAGCATTTAATGATGTTTCTGCTATAGGGGCTTTGAAAGCTATTGAAGATATTGGACTAAATGTACCTAAAGATATTTCTTTGATTGGTTTTGATAATATCTCCCTGTGTTCATTTATGACTCCACAACTCACAACCATAAATTTTCCTACGGACAGGATGGCAGAAGCTGCTGTTAAGATACTATTGGAAAAGATCAATAACCCAGAAGTAAAAATAAAAGGACAAATGGTCTTGCCTCTTGAATTAATAATTAGAGAATCTACTTCTAAGATAAGTAAATAGATTAATCTGAAGAGATTAATTAAAAATATTTAAATTGAAAGGAATTATGAAGGATTTCGATAATCAAGATCATAAGTTGAAAAAATCACCAGAAGAAGTTGAAGATGCTATTGTAAGACTGTTTGCAAACATTTATTCCAGGACAGTTGAAGAGATTTCAAAAAAATATGGAGAAGAAGGATTTAATCTCTTTTCTCCTCAAATAATTAACTTTCTTTT
>CBEVGD010000024.1:0-19178 GCA_965549355.1 uncultured bacterium
TCGGCACCAGAAACATAATTATTACCAGAGTTATTATTACGGCAAAACCCAGGACAAATTTTGGATATGCAGTCTTGCTTTTGATTTGCATTTTTATTTTTTCATCTTTTTCCAGAAAATCGGCAAGATTTACCATGGATTCATCCAGAACACCGCCGGTCTCCCCTGCACGTATAAGACTTATATATAATCTGTTGAATATCTTATGTTTGGCCATCGCTTCGGAAAGGCTGTGTCCGGATTCGATATCCCTTCTGACCGCAGAAATTATTTTATGGAACTTATCACTCTCTGCCTGTTTTTCCAGTATCACCAGGGACTCAATTAGTGACATGCCCGACGAAATCAGTGTGGAAAACTGCCTTGTAAAGACTACTACATCCCTCATCTTTATTCTATCAAAAAGGGCGATATCCCTTGTGAGCCTCTGGGTGCTTTTGTCTCTATAATTTTTGATATCAAGCACCATGAGCCCCTGTTCTTTTAATTTGGAGACAAGCATGCTTTCACTTGACGCATCCATTGAACCGCTTATTATCTCTCTCGCTTTATTTTTTGCCTTATAGTCAAATCTTGCCATAATACCTTAAATTAATTTTTAAAATCTTTAGTGATTATAATCTTTATCCAGATAACAAACAATAAATTATCAACCCTCGAATTATTACCCGGTAAAATTATACAATCATCCTTTCTATCTCTTCCCTGTTGTGGCATTTCTCAATACAAATATCATGGGTTATTTTATTTTGCCTGTAAAGATCAGCAAGGGACCTGTCCATAGTTATCATCCCTCTCCTACCCCCTGCCTGCATAGCGGTACGTATCTGATGGACCTTCATCTCCCTTATCATATTGGATATGGCGGGAGTTACAAACATTAGCTCTGTTGCAGCTTCCCTGCCGTCTCCATCGCGGTTGGGTAAAAGCTGCTGCACAAGAACAGCCTTTAATGTGGCCGCAAGCTGGATCCTCACCTGTTTTTGCTGATGTGTGGGAAAAATATCGATTATTCTGTCTATTGTCTGGGGAGCATCCTGGGTATGAAGGGTCGAAAATACAAGATGGCCTGTCTCTGCAGCTGTAAGTGCGCTGGAGACTGTCTCAAGATCCCTCATCTCTCCAACCATTATGACATCAGGGTCCTCTCTCAGGACAAATTTCAATGCTGAACTAAAAGATCTCGCATCAGCAAGCACCTCTCTCTGGCTGATTATGCTCTTATTATGCTTAAAGAGATATTCGATCGGATCCTCTATGGTTATGATATTTTCTCTTCTATTCTTGTTTATAAGCTCTATAATTGCTGCCAGCGTCGTAGATTTGCCTGAACCGGTCGGACCTGCTACAATTACAAGTCCTCGCGGATATGTTGCAAATTCTTTTATTTGCATTGGCAGTCCCAGCTCTTCGACACTGGGCATCTTCTTTGATATAAGGCGGAAGACTCCGGCCAGGGTGCCTCGCTGATAAAAATAGTTGCATCTAAATCTTCCATAACCGGCTATTGTATATGAAAAGTCCAGTGCAAGATCCCTGGCAAGCCTCTCTTTTTGGTCATTATTAATTAATTTCAATAATAATTTTTGAGAAATATCAGATGTGATATTTCCAAACTCTTCCAATTTCTCCAGTTTTCCATTTATTCTTAATATGGGGGGAAGGACACAGACAATATGCACATCTGAAGCTTGCATATCGATTCCCTTAATCAATATATCGTCCATTTTCATTTGCTTGTTCCCTTTCTACTATTATATATTTTTCTAATACAACTCTTTTTTTTATTTTTAAGATGCTCTAAAACCATTTCCTTTATGTTTTTTGTATCCGGAAAGATGCCAAACCAGATATTGAATGAGGACGCAGCCTGGTTTATAAGCATATCCAGTCCATCTATCACTATTGCTCCCTCATTCTTTGCTTTCTTTATAAGTTTTGTTTCCAGGGGATCATATATCGTCTCGAACACTATCATATTTTTAAGCTCCAGATTTTCCGGGACCGGAATACTATCCATCATGCCGCGTGTATTCATCCCCAGCGGCGTACAATTACATATAAGGTTGAAATTTATCTTTTTCTTTACTATAGTCTCTAAGCTTTTTACAATCTTTATTTTTTTTCTTTCTTCTTCGCAAAATAATTGTTTTATTTTTTCAGCCTTTTTCAGGGTCCTATTATAAATATATACTGTTTTTGCCTTCATGCCCAGGAAAGCAAAAACAGCGCTTCTTGCCGCTCCTCCCGCTCCGATTACCAGGCAATTTTTATTTTCCAGACTGCATCCGGTTTCTTTAACCGACACGGCAAAACCATCTATATCAGTATTGAAGCCGGTAGCCTCAATACCATTTTTTTTTGAATCAAATCTTATTGTGTTTACCGAACCGGTCGCTTCTGACAGATAATCTGTATTTTCAGCAAGTCCACAGATCCTTTCTTTATAAGGCATTGTTATATTTAAACCGCATACTCCCAGATTCCTGGCACCATTGAATGCGCTTAAAAGCTTTTCTTCGGGGAACTCAAAAGTCAGGTACACTGTATCAATATTATTATCCATTAGAAATATATTTTGAATAAATGGCGACAGGCTGTGTTTTGCAGGATATCCAAACAACCCTACCAGTCCGGTGCTTGAGCTAATATTTATTTGTTGCGTATTATTGTCCATATTGATTTAGTGCATTTGATTGCTGTATCAAAAAAGGATCTGATTTAATATTTAATCTCAAAAGAATTATAGATTTTACCTCCGGGGGCCTCTTCAATAATAACATCAGTTATAATAGAAAATGCCGGTCCCTTTTTTACATCTTTTAGAAAAGAGCCAAGCTCTTCTTCGTCACCCTGACAAATTACCTCCACCTTGCTGTCCGGAGTGTTCCTTACATAGCCTTTTACATCATATTTATCGGCCAGAGACACTGTAAAATATCTGAACCCTACCCCATGCACCCTGCCGGATAACAATATATTATAAGTCTTAATATTTTCAATCATATATTTATCAAAATAATTATTATAATAATAACAAAAATTGTATTTTATTACAATTCTAAAATCTTTAAAACTTTTATTTAAATTTTTTTATCAATAAGCGGCGGTTTTATATCTTTTATTCTTAAAATAGAAAAAGGATCTATATCCGTTAACCCCCTGATTATGACCCTGTCATTAGGATTTGCAATAGATATCGGTTCCGGCCCGGATTCCAGGAACATTTCATCAATGGGTTTCTCTTCGGGGTATTTTCCGGGCTGCTGTATCTCCAGGATCTGTCCTTTTGAAAATTGATTCCTCACCGTGATAACTGGTTCATTATACAGAGTGTTTATGCCGCTGACGGTCCCCGCAAATATATATTTATTTATATATCCGACATTATCATTGTCTTCAAGCTCTTTTTTATTATCCAAAAACATAAAGCCTGACGTGAAATTACGGTGTGATGCCCTGTCAAATGCCGCCATCAGATACGATTTATTCTGAGCGGTAAAATTATTATCCCTGATCAGGTCCAGAGCCGTCCTATATATCCATGTTACCAGGCTCACATAATTTTCTGTTTTCATCCTTCCCTCTATTTTTATACTGTCTATTCCGGCATCTATTATATGGTCAAGCTTCGGAAGCAGACAAAGATCCCTCGAATTATAAATATAGGTTCCGCGCCGGTCCTGTTCTACCGGGAAAAAACAGTTTGACCTTTCTTCTTCCATTAGATAATACTTCCATCTGCAGCTGTGGGCGCAGGCTCCCTTATTTGCATCCCTGCCTGTCATATATTTTGAAAGCATGCATCTTCCCGAATAAGAGATACAGAGCGCCCCGTGGACAAAGACTTCTATTTCCACAGGTTTCCCCCGGGATATGCTTTTCAAACTATTATAAGAGATCTCCCTGGACAGATTGACGCGGTTCGCTCCCATATCGGCGGCAGCTTCTACTGCTGAAAGATTTGTAATATTTGCCTGGGTGCTTATATGTATTCTTGCCGCTGGAAGCATCTTTTTTACCAGAGCCATTGCTCCCATATCAGATATGATTATTCCGTCAAGCTTAAGTCCCTTTAGCTTCCTTATATAATCTTTTAGATCCTCAATTTCATCCTCATGCACTACGGCATTTAAGGCCAGGTAGACTTTTACTCCATTTTTGCAGGCATACTCAAGCCCTGCTTTAAGATCCTCTATTGAGAAATTTCCTCTTATGCTCCTCAGATTGAACTGTTTCCCGCCGACATATACCGCATCTGCACCGTACCGGACCGCATATTTTAATATTTGAAGATTATTTGCAGGAACCAGCAGTTCCGGGATTTTTCTCCGGATCAATTTATATCCCTCCCTTATATATGCTCACGGACAGGTTATCGCCAATAGCAGGATTGGAGGTCTCTTGTCCGAAAAATAAGCTTAAACTGTCACTTTGCATTATTTATATTGTTCAGATGTTCATTGTAATCATTTGTAAAGGAATGTTCATGTGTTTCACTATTTGTTACCACAAAGTAAAGATAGTCTACATCGGCAGGATTTAAAGCAGCTGATATGGAGGCCAGTCCGGGATTGCATATCGGGGTAGGCGGTAAGCCGGCATACAGCCTGGTATTATATTCAGTATCAGTTGCAAGATCTGATTCTGTTAAAGGTTCTTCCCATTTCTCCAGAAAATAGCTTAATGTGGCATCTATTCCAAGTGGCATTTCAATATCCAGACGATTATGGATCACGGCCGAGATAAGCTCTCTTTCTTCAGGTATATATGCTTCCCTCTCTATCATCGAGGCTATTATTATGATTTCATATCTGGAAAAACCCTTTTCTGATGCAAAGGAGTAATCCAGATCCCTGGTCTCAAACTGATGCTGTGCCAGCATCATCCCAACAATATCTACAGGGTCATAATCCAGGGTTATTTCATAGGTCTTTGGAAAGAGGTATCCCTCCAGGCTATCGATTCCTTCCAGATAGTCATAATTGTAATTATATGCTTTAACAGCATCTTCCATACCGTCCGCATCTACAAATGGCAGTTCTGTGCTATATTTATTTGCAATATCATCCAGAGTATATCCTTCCGGTATGGTGACCGTATATACGACTACCGGCGTACCGGATATCAGCTCCTCAAGGACATCTTCATATTTTGAACCGGTTATCAGGTCATAGATGCCCGGAACCAGATTCCTCTCTTTCCCCTTCTGCTGCACAAATAATCTGAACAGAAAAGCATTATCGACAACTCCATTTCCTTCCAGAAGCCCGGCTATCTGTTGAAGGGTCATACCTTCCTCTATTGTGACTTTGACGTCAAGCCCGGGAGGTATTTCTTCCTTCCCATTTTCCTGTGGTGGATCCAATAAAAAGCATGAACATAAAGAAAACATAACTGCTGCTATGATCAAGAATCGTGCAAGGGATTTGATCCTGTTATTTTTAGTTCTCATTTTACTTTTTGACCTTTGACATCCTGTCTAAATAATTTTGAAGTATTAATGTAGCAGAAAACTTATCTATTTGCTCTTTTATCTTTTTTCTATCTATCGAATTCTTTAATGGGACTTTGCTTGTAAATCTTTCATCCATATATGCTATTTCAATCCCTTTGCCTATAATGTTCCTGTCAACAAAGCTTATAACCTTTTCCCCCTGCTTCCCTATTTCTCCTCTTAGAGTATACGGCATTCCCACCACAATTTTTTCAATATTATTTTCTTCCAGTATTTTTTCCAGATTCTGATTAAAATACCGGTCATTATTTAATACAGAATGCGGTATTGAAAACTTCCTTTTTTCATCGGTTATGGCCAGTCCTATCCTTTTCTCGCCTATGTCCATGCCAATTATTTTCATTATTTACTTTTCACGATCTCCTCCGCTCTTCTCGCTGCAAAATCAATGGCCCCTGTAAGCGATTCCTTATCGGATCCTCCAAGCTGTGCAAAATCAGGTCTTCCGCCGCCTCCTCCTTTGACGATACTTCCCATCTCTTTTGCAAGTTTCCCACAGTTTATTCCTGATTCTGTCATATCTTTTGTGCATGTAATTACCAGAATAGGTTTACCTGCAGAAATATTTCCAAGCACCACAAAGGTCCCTTTATTATTAAAATCATTTTTTATCAGGTCCGCAATGGCTCCCATATCGTCCACGGGTACTTTTGATGAGATATCGGGACTCGAAAGATCCGAGGCTATTATATTGTATTTGCTGCTGCCGGGACTCTTTTTAAAACTGCTCAGTATCTCACCGGCAATCATTTTTATGCGCAATTTACTAAATTCTTCTTTTATTTTTTGATTATCGGTTCTTAATTGCATTACTGCATCAGCAGCTTTTTTTTCTTCTACTTCAAGTCCTTTTAAAATACTGCCCAGTATTTCTTCTTTTTCTTTTATGATCTTATATGCATGCATACCTGTTGCTGCTTCGATCCTTCTGAGATTTGCCCCGATACTGCTATCGGAAATTATCTTAAAGATACCTATTTCGCCGGTTCTTCTGACATGGGTTCCGCCGCATAATTCACGGTTATAGTCATCTATTTCAACCACCCTTACAAATTTTCCATATTTTTCGTCAAATAGGGCGACTGTGCCCAGCTCCCGCGCATATTCCATAGTGGTCTCAAAACACTTCACAGGATCATCTCTCTGGATCTTCTCATTTACCATCTTTTCAATTTTTAAGAGCTGCTGCTTTTCTGGAGTATCATATATTGAATAGTCGAATCTTAATCTATTATCTGTAATATGTGAGCCGGATTGCTTTACCTCTTCGCCAAATACGTTCCTGAGGGCCCAGTGAAGAAGATGGGTCGATGTATGGTTTTTTTTAATTTCTCCTCTTTTTTTTCTGTCGATCTCTATCTCGACTTCTTCGCCACAGCTTATCTTCCCCTCTTTCGTGAAGCCTTTGTGTGTATAGGCGCCTTCCAGCGGGACCTGTGTGTCATTTACTATAAATATTCCTCCGGCTGATCTTATAATGCCATTATCTCCTGCCTGGCCGCCTTTTTCACCATAAAAAACAGTGGACCCCAGCATTATCTCTCCCTTTTCTCCAGTACTTAGTTCTTTTGCTTTGATTCCGCTGCCATCATTAGATATTTTAATGATACCTTCTACGGTTGTCTTCAGGACTTCTTTTTCATAACCGAGAAAATCAGTTTTTACATCTTTGCTTATCTCTTTGTAGAGATGGAGTTTTTTATCTACTTTTTTGTTAAAAGACGTATTTTTTTTCGATTTTTCCGTATGCTCCTTAAAATATTTTTCAAACTTTTTTAAATCAAGTTGAATATTGTGCTCATCCAGGATCTCTGAAGTCAGTTCTACCGGAAAACCATAGGTCTCATAAAGTATGAAGGCATCTTTTGGGTCAAGCCGTTTTTCCTTTTTCTTATTGGCTCCGTCGATCATTTCATTTAATATTATACTTCCTTCTTTTAAGGTCCTGGCAAACCTTTTTTCTTCATCAAGCACAATACGGCAGGCAAGTTCATCTTTTTCAGATAGTTCCGGATAATACTGTGTGTAATTGTCAATTATGGTCCTGCCGATCCCGTTCAAGAAATAATCATCTATTCCAAGTTTCTTGCCGAACCTGATAGCTCTTCTGATTATCCTTCTTAGTATATAGCCCCTTCCCTCATTTGAAGGGGCAACGCCATCTGCAAGTAGAAAGTATATGGCTCTTGAATGGTCCGCAAGCACCCTGATAGACTTGTTTATTTCCTCATCATAATCCTTATCTCCGGCATCTGTCAGTTTTTTACCGGTTATTTCAAATATTCTGTCAAGTATGGGAGTAAAAAGGCTGGTTTTAAATACGGAAGACTGGCCCTCCAGGACAGCCATTATTCTTTCGAGACCCATGCCTGTGTCAATATTTTTTTTCGGCAGTTCCGTATATTTATTTCCATCAAAATTATATTGTGTGAATACCAGATTCCAGATCTCAAGGAATCTTCCGCAGTCACAGCCGGGATTGCATTCTTTCCGTTTGCACCCTGCGTCAGGGCCAAAATCATAATATATCTCTGTACATGGCCCGCATGGGCCGGTATTGCCGGCAGGGCCCCAGAAATTCTCATTCTTATTAAATCTATAGATTTTATCTTTTTCTATTCCGCTGTCGATCCAGTAATGGATGGATTCTTTATCGGGTGGAATATTTTCACCGCCTTCAAAAACAGCGGCAAACAACCTTTCTTCCGGCAGCTTTAGCACATTTACCATAAAATCAAAGGCAAATTCAATTGCTTCCTTTTTGAAATAATCGCCAAAAGAAAAATTTCCAAGCATTTCAAAAAAAGTAAGGTGCCTGTCGGTATATCCGACATTGTCAATATCGCTTGTCCTGAAGCATTTTTGAACAGTAGCAATGCGGTCCCCGGGAGGTATCTCTGTTCCGAGATAATATGGTTTGAACTGCTGCATTCCTGCAGTTGTCAATAAAACACTTGGATCATTTTTGGGAATCAGGCTGGAAGAGGACATTATAAGATGCCTGTTCTTCTTAAAATAGCCTAAAAATATATTTCTAATATCCATCTATTTAAATACCTGCCCAATTTTAAATAATAAAACGGATACCCCATCTAGTCGTAGTTATAGCAAGTTTTTGCGCCCTGCACTCAGCAGGTGGATGCTCTCTTGCCTGCTTATATAAGTCCCGGAAACCAGGTCAGGGCATTTATGCAGCAGCCAAAGTACAAGCTTCCAATGTAATTTTGTTGGCACAAAAAATTACTTTAGCAACGATATAAACAGAGTACCCGGCTCGATATTATCATAATTAAATTCTTTATTCAATAAAGCTGAAATTGGAATAATTCTGATGATTTTTTAATCTTTTTCAGGCTCTATTGCCCTGATAGATACTTCATCAAGCTGTTTCCTGCTTACCCGGGACGGGGAACCTGTAAGAAGTCCCGCAGCTGACTGTGTTTTTGGAAAAGCGATTACTTCCCTTATGGTATCGAGCCCTCCCAGGACCATCACGAGCCTGTCCATTCCAATGGCTATCCCGCCATGAGGGGGCGCTCCAAAAGAAAGAGCCTCAACTAAAAAACCAAAATTTTCTTCTATCGTCTTCTCATCTATTTTTAGGAGTTCAAATATCTTATGCTGGAGGCCCACATCATTTATCCTGATGGACCCTCCGCCAATTTCCTGGCCATTAAGCACGATATCATATGCTTTGGACTTCGATTCCATCGGATTTGAATCCAATATTTTTTTCCCGTCTTCGTCCGGGCTGGTAAATGGATGATGTACGGATGTAGGTCTCTTTTCAATTTCGTCCCATTCAAAAAGCGGAAAATCATATATCCATACAAATTTAAATATATCTTTTTTGACCAGATCAAGTTTTTCCCCAAGATGAACCCTCAGGTCCCCCAGTACTTTGCAGGTTGTTTTAAACTTATCGGCTACCATAAGGACAAGATTGTTTTTTTCAAGATTTAAGGTCCCGGTTAAGGCTTTGATCTCATCATCTGAAAGAAACTTTGTGATAGGCGACTGAAAGCTCATATCCTCATTTATTCTTATCCAGACAAGACCGCCGGCTCCGCTTGATTTTGCAAGATCGACCAGACCGTCAAGCTCTTTTCTGCTCAGACCGGAAGAGTCAGGCACCACGATACATTTTATAGAGCCGCCGGAATCTATTACTTTTTTAAATATTTTTAGTCCGCTGCTTGAAAAAATATCTGACACATCGCTAATCTCCAGTCCATATCTGAGGTCGGGCTTATCAGATCCATATTTTTCCATGCTTTCCTGCCATGTCATTCTCTGGAATGGCAGTTTTAATTTCTCCTGGAATATTTCACCAAAAATATTTCCAAATAGACCTTCAATTATATTTACAATATCATCTACTTCGACAAAAGTCATTTCAAGGTCTATCTGTGTGAACTCCGGCTGCCTGTCTGCTCTGAGATCCTCGTCTCTGAAACATCTTGCAATCTGATATATCCGGTCAAAGCCGGAAAACATCAAAATCTGCTTAAAAAGCTGCGGAGATTGAGGGAGGGCATAAAATTTTCCAGGGTTGATCCGCGAAGGGACAAGAAAGTCTCTGGCACCTTCAGGGGTGCTCTTTGCAAGTATGGGCGTCTCTACCTCTACAAATCCTTTTGAATTAAAATATTCTCTTGTTATCGCTGATATCTTATGTCGCAGCCTCAGATTTTTCTGCATTTTATCTGTCCGCAGATCTATATATCTATATTTCAATCTTGTATTCTCATCCACCCTATCCCTGTGCTCAAGCATGAAGGGAGGTGTTTTTGATTTTGAAAATATTTTCAGGCTTGAAATTATTATTTCTATTTCTCCGGTCGGGATATTTGGATTAATGGCATCCCTGTCTCTTTCCCTTACTTTTCCTTTTGCCTGTATCACATATTCATTTCTTATATTTTTTCCTTCTTCATATGCTCCTCTGTGAGTATTGGGGTCAAGAACCAGCTGAACAATGCCTGAAAAATCCCTGAGATCCATGAATATAAGCCTGCCGTGATCCCTTCTCTTATTTACCCAGCCGCAGACGCTGATTTCTTTTCCAATAAAATTCTTATCTATTTCCGCACATAGGCTTGAACGCATTCCTGTACTGAATTTCGAATCATTCATTTTTGACTGCTCCCATAATCTCAAATATTTTTTCTACTATTTTTTCTTTACTAATATTATATTGTTTAAAATTTTTAAGGTCCTTGATGGTTATTGTATTATTTTTGATTTCATCATCTCCAATTATTACAGCGATATTAAAACCTTTTTTTCCGGCTCTCTTTATTCCGGAGCCAACACTGCCTCCTGAATAATCTATATCGCATATTATGCCGCCGTCCCTTAGATCTTTAATAATATCCAGGACATAAGATGAGCCGGCATCCGTTATTGAGATAATATATGCTTTTGCCTTATCTTCCCCGGAAATATATTTGATTCCAAGCTCTTTCATCAGCATTATGGTCCGGTCAAGGCCAATAGCAAACCCTATTGCGGGCTTATCGGGTCCTTTAAACTCCAGCAGGAGCCTGTCATACCGTCCACCGCCGCCCAATGCATTCTGTGCACTTTCAAGATCACCCGAGACCATTTCAAATATGGTTCCGGTGTAATAATCAAAACCCCTTACCAGATTACCGGATACCCTGTAGTCCAATGACAGGTCCGATAATGCTGTTTTAACCCTTTCAAAATGTTCCCTGCAGCTGCTGCACAAAAACTCAGTAATTTTCGGACTTCCGGCTGCAATGGTCCTGCATCCCGCTACCTTGCAGTCAAATATTCTTAAAGGATTCTTTTCATACCTGTTCCTGCAGTCGGCACATAGGTTTGCAGCCTCAGGCTGTATAAATTCTTTAAATCTAACAATAAAGTCTTTCCTGCATTTACTACATCCGATGCTGTTCACAAGAAGTTCAAGGTTTTTAAACCCGAGCCTTTTAAATATTTCATTTAGCATCCAGATTATCTCGGCATCAAGCATGGGGTCATCGCTTCCAAGAGCTTCTGCTCCTATCTGCCAGAACTCGCGCATCCTTCCCTTTTGCGGCCTTTCATAACGGAACATATTCCCGATATAAAAAAGTTTCAGGGGAAGATTTTCAGATACAAGCATCTTCTTTTCGACCACGGACCTTGCAACAGAAGCGGTCCCTTCCGGCCTAAGAGTCAGGGACCTGCCTTTTCTGTCAGGAAATGTGTACATCTCTTTCTGCACAATATCTGTAGATTCTCCAATACTTCTGGAAAAAACTCCGGTATGCTCAAATGCAGGCGTTATTATCTCTTCAAAATTAAAGATCTCGAAAAGTTCCCTTACGCTATTTATTACAAAGTTGCGGTATTTAATATCATCCCCATAAATATCTGCTGTACCCCGGGGGGAATTTATTGCCAAATTTATCACCTTCCTGTCTAAAATATTTATGAACAGATAAAACTATCATCAAGATAATAATTGCTGCCTATCTCATATTTCAGTTCTGTAGCGGGACCATGCCCTGGGTATATAAAATAATTTTTGTCCATATTTTTAATTTTTGATAAAGAATCCTTTATCCGGCCGGCATCACCGCCTATTAGATCAGTTCTCCCGATCGATCCTTTAAAAAGGAGGTCCCCTGTAAAAAGGCAGTCTTCAATCCTGATCGTAATACTTCCGGGAGAATGTCCCGGTGTCTTTATTATATCTATGCCGTTTTTATTAAAATACTCTAAATCTTTTATATCTATCAGATCATAAGTTTTTAATGATAGATTATTTTCCCCAAAAAATGAAGAGCCGTTTTTATCAGGATCGGACAGGATCTCTTCATCGCCGCTGTCTATATAAAACGGGATCTTGTATTTTTCTATTAGTCCCTGCACCGCTCCTATATGGTCAAAATGACCGTGAGTATTTATTATAAAATCCGGATCAAGCTTATTTGATTCGATAAATCGCACAATAGCCTGAAGCTCCGCTCCGGGATCGATTATGATATTCATCTTTTTAAACTCTATGATATAGCAATTTACTGCCAGCGGCCCCAGCGTGAGTGTATTGATTTTCATTTTACTTACTTTCTTGGAAGTATCCTGTAAACATCATAAACAGAGTCGATCTTCTTGATATTGTTTATTACATCTTTCAGGATATATTTATTATTTATTTCTATTAAAAACCGGAATCTTGCATGTCCTGACTTATCTATTTTCAAAGAATTCGCCCTGAGGATATTGAGATCATACTCACTTATGGTATTGGTTATATCCCTTAACAATTTTATCCTGTCAAGAGCCTCTATCTGTATTTCCGCACTGAACTTATCGGGCGCCTTACTGTCCCAGCTTACTTCTATAAACCTTTCATCTTCCTTGCTCATCAGCGTATTTACATTGGTACAGTCCTTTCTATGTATGGATATTCCTTTTCCTCTGGAAATATAGCCTACGATCTTATCGCCAGGCACAGGATTGCAGCATCTTGCCATAGTGACAAGGACTTCCTCCATGCCTTTTACATTTATTCCGCTCCCGGTCTTCCTGGTCCTTTCCCTGCTCTTAATATCTTCTATCTTCAGTTCTTTTTTTTCTTCTGTCTGCGATAGCTTCTTTGCTATTCTGGTAAATATCTGATGTGCGGATACCTTGTGGGAACCGATACTCCTGAAAAGCGTATCTGCCCGGTCAAAATTCATATCCCGGGATATCTCCTCAAAAATCTCGTTTTTAACGGTTTTAAAAGACAGGCTATTCTTCCTGAGTACCTTTAGCATTATATCGCGGCCGGCATTATAGGTCTCCTGTCTCTGTTCTTTCGAAAACCATTGCCTTATCTTATTTTTGGCCCTTGAAGTCTTTACGATATTGAGCCAGTCCCGCGAGGGTCCCTTCGGGCTCTTTGATACAATTATTTCGACAATATCTCCATTTTCAAGCGTGCTTTCAATAGGAACCATAGATCCATTGACTTTTGCTCCAATCGCATTGTGCCCGATATCAGTATGTATAAAATATGCAAAATCTATTGGTGTAGCATCTCTTGGCAGGTTTATTACCCTGCCCTTTGGTGTAAACACGAAGACCTCTTCTTCAAATAGGTCCAGCTTCAGGGACTCCATATATTCATGAGGGTCCCTCAGCTCCTTCTGCCAGTCAAGAAGCTGCCTTATCCATGCAACCCTTTTATCAAATTCGCTTAGTTTTAATCCGCTTTCCTTATATTTGTAATGTGCAGCTATTCCGTATTCAGCAACTTTATGCATCTCATAGGTTCTTATTTGAACTTCGAGAGGTTTCCCTTTTAAACCTATTACAGTAGTGTGAAGAGACTGGTACATATTAAACTTGGGATTTGCAATAAAATCCTTGAATCTTCCAGGAACAGGCTTCCACAGGGAGTGGATGACTCCAAGAACACCATAACAGCTCTTCACATCATCTACCACTATCCTTACAGCAAGCACATCATAGATATCTTCAAATTCCCTGTTTTGTTTGGTTATCTTATTATAGATGCTGTAATAAGATTTGACCCTTCCGCTTATATCAGCAGAAATATTTAAGTCCTCAAGTTTTTTATTTACAAGGTCTATAACCTCATCCACAAGCAAATTTCTTCCCTTGATCTTTTCATTGACCATCTCTTCTAATTTTATATACTCTTTCTCATGCAGGTATTTAAAGGAGAGGTCCTCAAGTTCTGATTTTACCTGATAGATCCCGAGCCTGTGTGCTATGGGGCCGTAGACTTCCAGTGTTTCATTTGATATTTTTTTTCTTTTATCTTTATCAAGCGAGGAAAGCGTCCTCATATTGTGCAGCCTATCGGCAAGCTTTACCAGTATTATCCTCACATCCTCCGACATAGCTATTATCATTTTTCTTATATTGCTGGCCTGCTGCTCCTCTTTTGTGTTGAATACAAGTTTATCAAGCTTGGTAACGCCATTTATTATCCTGGCAATGCTATTTCCAAATTCAGCCGTGACTTTTTCCAGATTATATTCTGTATCCTCTACAACATCATGAAGAATAGCCGCCGCAATAGATGTCTGGTCCAGTTCTATATCGGCAAGTATCATTGCTACCTGGAGCGGATGTATTATGAAGGGCTCCCCTGATTTTCTGCGCTGATCCTTATGGTATTTTTTTGCAGTATTATAGGCCTTTGCAAGCAGTTTCTCATCTATGTTTTTATTATAAGTCTTTATCTTTGCGACAAGGTCGGTAAACATGCTGTCTGTATCAATTGCCATGTCTTTGTTTTTAGTCTTTTTTTCAATACTCATTTTTACCCTGTAAACGATAAAAGCATCATTTTTATAAATTAATTGATATTATAAAACATTTTTGGATTTCTGTGATGAAAAACCGGGGATTTTTGTTTTGTTCCTAAAATATGTCTTTAATTATAATTTGGATAGAGACGATATTGTTCCAGGTATTAAGCTGAAGATCATACAATATATCGATCTTTTTCTTATCGCTTAGAATCTTCTTTTTGGAATCGTCAATATTAAATATGAGCCCATCAAACATCCTGTCATTGTTTTTAAGGCGGATTTTGGCATGTTTTCCGTTTTTTAATTGTTTTACCTCAATGACATCACAATCTCTTGTTATGAATGCGGGACGTGGATTTCCCGGGCCATTGGGCCTTAAAAGGCAAAGATCTTCCAGAAATCTTATGTCTATATCCTGAAAGCCTATTTCAATATCATATTCGTATTTTTTGACCAGTTCTTCGCTGGATATTCTCCTATTTGCGATAGCGGACATCTTCTCATAGAATTCACTAAAATTCTGTGGGTCCATGCTTATCCCGCAGGCCAGCTTATGCCCCCCGAATTTTATAAAAAGGTCCTCCAATTGCATGAGATTCCCGTGAAGGTCAAACTGCGGTATGCTTCTGCCCGACCCCTTCAATATACCATTTCTTTCCCTGAAAAGGATGGCCGGTAAATTAAATTTTTTCACGATACCCGAGGCTACTATGCCCAGCACGCCTTCATTCCAATCATTGGATTTTGCAATAAAAATTCTTTTTTGGGATATAATCTCATTAAAATCGTATTGCAATAATATCTCATCCAGGATTTTTTTCTGTATATCCCGTCTCTCCCTGTTAAAAGAATCAAGACAGTTTGCAATATATATATTGTCTGTGTCATCATCAGATAAGAGTTTAAAACTATCAATTGCGGTCCCTACCCTTCCAGCAGCATTTAATCTTGGTGCAATATTAAAGCCTATATCATATTCTCCAATGATCCCGCCATCCGGGACTGCTATATCTATTAGAGCCTTGAGACCGGTATTTGAAGTGTTCTGTATTTTTTCCAGGCCCTTTTTTACAAGTATCCTGTTTTCATCAATAAGAGGCATGACATCTGCAATCGTCGATACTGCTACGAGGTCAAGGAGCGAACCTAAATAATCCTTGTTAAAAATATTTTTCTGTTTGCTGTCCAGACTCCTGAGTACCGCGATTAAGAATTTAAATGTGACACCGCCTCCGCTCAGGTTTTTAAAGGGATATTTGGACCCCGGCATCTTTGGGTTTATGATTATATATTTATCATTATCCGGGTAATCTTTTAATGTGGGATTATGGTGGTCGCATGCAATTACATCCGGCCCGTCCTGATTATCTCTTATATATCCCTGGGACCGGGTATTATTGGTGCCGCAATCAACGCTTATGATCAGATCTATGCTGCCGGATACCTTTTTAATAAAATCTATTCCAAGATCATAGCCTTCATCAGTCCTGTCCGGTATATAAATATCTGTTTCTATATTTAATGACTTAAGGAAATTATAAACAAGTACAGAACTTATTATGCCGTCTGCATCATAATCCCCGAATACAATGATCCTCTGCTTTGGTCCAATAGCTTCCTTAAGTCTTTCAACACCCTTATTCATGCCCGGCATCAGGAAAGGGTCATGCAGTGATTTTATTGAAGGCTTTAAAAAAGCATTGATCTTCTCTGTTGTGTTCAGCCCCCTTGACTGGAGCAACTTTGAGAATACATCGCTATATTCGGAAATCGCTGTTTTGCAAACTGCGTCTTTTGCGGGATTTCTGCATATCCAATTATACGGAATATCTGCCATTTCTATTTCTTATATTTTGGAAACTTATTGTTCCATGCTACCAGTATCGGGCTGGCAAAGAAAATAGAAGAATAGGCCCCCGATATGATCCCGATAGTCAGAGCCAGTGCAAAATCTTTCAATGAAGCTGTCCCAAGTATCAGAAGCAGGACTATAGGAAATAAGGTTGTTATCGAGGTATTAATAGATCTTGTGAGAGTCTGATTGACTGAATTATTGACCACGCTGCCGTAGCCTATTTTTTTTGCCTGCGGAGTATTTTCCCTTATCCTGTCAAATACCACTATGGTATCATTGAGGGAATAACCTATTATGGTCAGGAGAGCAGCAATAGTTGATGTATTTATCTCACGGTTTAATATCGCATATATTCCAAGGGTAACAAGCACATCATGCGCAAGAGTAACGATTGCAGCGACACCGAAGCGGAACTCAAAACGTATCCACACATAAATAAGTATTCCAGCAAGGCTGATCGCCATAGCGATAAGAGCATTCCGTATCAGGATACTTCCAAAACCCGGATTTACCGTCCTGTCCTGCAGAAGCTGCGGATTAATGCCTATATCTTCATCAAGTGCATCCAGGATTTCACTTTTTTCATCAATGCTGATAGGTTTGCCTATTTCTTCAGCCTTGATCCTTATTATGTATTTATTTGAAACATCCTGCTGGATTAAATTATCCGAACTACTCTGGATCACTGAACTTCCATAGCCTTCTCTCTCAAGTACTTCTCTTATTTCACTAGATCCAATCTCCTGTTCAAATTCTACTTCTATGAGGGTACCCCCCAAAAAGTCTATCCCAAAGTTAAAGCCTCCCTGTATAAAGTATCCAGCAACTCCGGCAAGGATCACTATAGCAGAGATAGTAAACCATATCTTGCTTCTTCCAATAAAATTAAAATGGAGTCTTTTTCGATTCAAAGTTATTGCTCCTCTTTCTTTCTAACACCTATAAACCATGGTGAGGCCAGACCTGGAAGCCCGGCAGCTGAAAATAAAATTGCCCTGGTAAATAACAGGCTGATGGCCATGCTTATAATCACCCCAAGCGCCAGAGTGACTGCAAAACCTTTTATGGGTCCGGTACCAAAACGGTATAGTGCAGCCGCAGTTATAAGAGTCGTCACATTGGCATCGACAATCGTCCTGAGAGCATGTTTGAATCCATCCCCTATTGCAATACGGGTTGATTTACCCTTCCTTGCTTCTTCTCTTATCCTCGCAAAAATAATTATATTTGCATCCACAGCCATACCAATTGTCAATATTATTCCTGCTATCCCGGGAAGGGTCAGGGCCGCTCCGATCCCTGCCATGATTCCCCAAAATATTACGATATATATCACAATATTAAGAGCTGAAATAAGTCCGAGACCCCTGTAGTATACAATCATGAATATTATTATAAGCGCAAGCCCAATAATTCCGGCCAGCATCCCTTTATCAAGAGCATCCTTCCCAAGCGTGGGCCCTACGGTACTGCTTTCCTCGATTATAAGGTTTACCGGCAATGCCCCGGTTTGGAGCACAAGTGAAATATCTTTAGCTTCGTCAAGGCTGTTAATACCTTCTATAACGGCATCGCCCCCGGTTATTACAACACCCAGCGAAGGTGCGGATTTGATCTCCTCGTCCAGCACGATTGCAAGCCGCTCTCCAATATTATTTCTTGTGATCTCTTCAAATATGCCTGCTCCCTCATCTTTAAAGCTTAGTGAGACCATTATTCTGCCATTAGAATCATAACCTGCTCCGGACTTTGCAAGTTTATCACCCGTAAGGAGTACAGGTCCGACAAGCGATGCTGCATTAGTCCTGGAATCGATTAAAAGTTCACCGAGAAGGCCGCCGCTATCAATATCTATCAGCAAGAGCTCGCCTGTATCTTCATTATATTCGAATCTTCCTGTAACCATTGTGGTGTCCAGGATATCTATTTCAGTCTCTGCATCACCGGGATCTTCGGTATCAAAATCTTTGTTCATTAAATATATCTCACCAGTAGCAGGATCTGTATAGAGTACGCCGATCTTTATTGGCATAGCCGAATTTATATTATCCACCAGGATGACTTCCTCAGCATTTTCATCATACACAATACTGCCTGTCTCCGGATCGAACTCCGCAAATTCTATATTCTGTCCCGACCCTGACATTACCGTTCCCAGAAGTATCCTGAATTCTAGCTGTGCAGTCTTTCCTATAACGCTTATGGCATGATCAGGATCCTTGACGCCAGGAAGCTGTATTATTATATTATTGGATATATCCCTGGTTACAAGCGGCTCAGATATGCCAAGCCTGTCTATCCTGTCCATGATTATGAGCATTGCCTTATCAAGGGATTCATCTGTGACCTTTGATCCCTCACTTTCAACCGGCTTCAGGATTATCTGCGTGCCGCCTTTTAAATCAAGGCCAAGATTTATGGGTTCAGTTATAATATAATAAACACTTACAGCTATTGTTAATATGAATATTGCAAGTACTATTATATTTATCTTTTTATTGCGCATCCGTTTTTATTTCTA
>CBEVGD010000025.1:0-18991 GCA_965549355.1 uncultured bacterium
TGTAAGATCAATGTCAAATAGAAAGATAAAGAGGTATTTTTAACAGAAGGAGATAAATTCAGCTGGATCCAAGAAAAAATAACAGTTTTGCCCGGGCAGAGATAGACCTTTCAAATCTTGCCCATAATATAAGGATCATAAAATCATACAGGTCCCGGCCGGAAACAAAAATAATGGCAGTGGTAAAAGCGGATGCATACGGCCACGGCGCTGCTGAAATATCCAGAGAGGCAATAAAAAGCGGAGTAGACGCTCTTGGAGTGGCATTTGCCGGAGAAGGGATCCTTCTAAGGGAAGAAGGAGTAGATGTCCCGGTATATATCCTTGGAGAGTGTCCGCCGGCTGATGCAGAAGATGCAATAAAAAATAACCTGATTCTTACAGTAAATTCCCTGGATTCCGCGAAAGTTTATTCTGCTATTGCCCGAAAGCTAAACCTTAGAGCCTGCATAAATATAAATATAGATACAGGTATGAACAGACTCGGGATAAACTGGAGGAATACTGCAGATATAGCAGCTATAGGAAAATCCGGCAATCTGGATATTGATGGCATTTTTACTCATTTTGCCTGCGCAGGCGAAGAGGATCCTTCTTATAGCACGATGCAGATGGAGAGATTTTCGGACGTAAGAAAAACTCTGGATGCTGCCGGTATTTCTTTTAATAATGTTCATTCTGCAAACAGCGCCGCATTTTTCCGTTTTGGAGAGACACATCTTGATATGGTAAGAACAGGAATATCCATATACGGACTCAATCCATATAGCAAAGGATGGGAAACCTGGCTTCCCGAAAAAATTAGAAAAATAGTATCAAACCTAAAACCGGTCCTTTCGCTTAAGAGCCATGTATCATTTATAAAAAAACTTGCTTCCGGGGAACCTGTTTCATATTACGGCACATTCAGGACCTCAAGAGATTCTATTATTGCGACTATCCCGGTCGGCTATGCTGACGGGTACAGCCGCATGCTCTCGAATAGATCAAAAGTGCTCATAAATGGAACGGAGGCTCCTGTCATAGGAAATATAACCATGGATCAATTCATGGTCGACATAACTGATGTTTCAAAAAAAGCAAATATCAGGCCCGGAGATGAAGTAGTATTGATAGGGGCTTCGGGTAAAAAGAGAATATCGGCAGATGATATAGCAGAGATAATGGGGACCATAAATTATGAGGCAGTGTGCATGATCAGTAAAAGAATACCCCGTATATATAAAAGATAATAGATCAAAAAGATGGAGGGAAAATGAAGGTAGTAGGCTTTAACGGCAGTCCGAGGAAAGAAGGCAATACTTCAATAGCAATCAAAACAGTATTTGGCGCGCTTGAAAAGGAAGGGATAGATACTGAACTGGTGCATATTGCAGAGAAACCGATATACGGCTGCAGAGCTTGCGGCACCTGTAAAAAGACAGGAGAGGGTCTTTGCATAATAGATTCGGATGTCCTTAATGGCTGTCTTAAGAAGATGTATGAAAGTGATGGGATCATAATCGGTTCGCCTGTTTATTTCGGTTCTGTGACACCCCAGGTCAAATCACTTATAGACAGGAGCGGACTTTGTGCCAGGTCAGGCGGTTTTCTTCTAAAGAGGAAGGTCTGCGCAGGAGTCATTGCCGTAAGAAGGCAGGGCGCTGTCGAGACGCTGCACCAGATAAATAATCTCTTTCTGCTCAATCAGGCTATTATTCCGGGATCAATATACTGGAATATGGGTATCGGAAGAGAAGAAGGGGAGATAGTCAATGATAAGGAAGGGATGGACACCTTCAGGATCCTTGGAGAAAATATGGCCTGGTTATTAAAAAAGGTAAAAGATTAATTGTTTATAAAAAATATTTTTAGATAGATTTATATAATTATTTGATATAACTAAGAATAATATGATAGAAGGGAAGCCAATGGCAGTAAAAAATTGCAGGCAAAAAAAATCATTATATATTATAGTAGTATGCATTGCGCTAATAGCTACAAGCATGCTGAGCACAAGCTGTGTATGCCCATTATTTTCATTACTGGAAAGAATGACCGGGCTGGAGATCCGTACCGGTAAAAATATTGACACAGGTGCAATCGAAAACGAACTTATTTATCCAGGCTCACTTGCTATTGTGCAAATAAATGGTGATATGGACAGGGTCCTGGAATTAATAGGGGAATATGGGGTCGCATTATCAGATGATGAAACCAAGGTACTGGAGCATCTTCCGGAAAGAATAAAGGAGCAAGAAGTAGGTACCACAGTATATTCCACACCGGATAAGAAAATGGATGTGACCGATTATTATATTTCGTTAAAAAACAGAGGGTGGAAAATCAGTGATTTTGGCGATGCAGGAGGAAGCCTCAGGGGAAACAATATGATCATTGCTGAAAAAGAAGAAAGAAAGCAAGCCCTGATGGTCGCCGGCACCGAAAGCAATTCTTTTATAATTTTTGTGGATTTTGACTGGGATGCTCTTGAGGAGATGAATGAATAAGGCTTATTTTTTAACAAAGAGAAACCTAAAAACTATTAATCAGGTCTGTTAATCATAAGAATAAGAAATATTAAATGTTTTTAATAGTAAATAAAAAAAAGGAGAAGAGATGAAGAAATTACTACTGCTGATCCTGCTTGTAGCGCTGGTAGCTGTCATAGTTTTTGGCTGTACGACAGAAGAGGCCTTTGGGGCGGGCGTAGGTATATTTATGATCATATGCTACGGTATCATGGGTATTATCGGTCTATTGTTGTTTATCCTGTGGATTATTACTATTGTGGATTGTGCAAAGAGAAACAATGATGAATTTCCCGACGGAGGGGACAATATGAAGATTGTCTGGCTGCTATTGATAATACTCCTCGGGTATATTCCTTCAATAGTATATTATTTCATGGTTATGAGAAAAATGCCGGGGAAAAAATAGCAGAAGAAACCTGCTTAAAGCATTTTATTAAAGATATTCGAAAAAATAAGCCTCCAGGACTGTGGTTTCAGGAGGCTTATTAAATATTCTAATACGGTATTATTCCATTGATTTTTTCCGCGAGGAGATCTCATTTATTATGCTGGTAATAGATGGGGGAATAATATCTTTTTGTTTCACCATATTCATAATATTTTTTGGCCCGACTTTTTTTACAATATAGCCGGCTATGACGCCAAGTACCGCTCCGCCTACCAGAAAGCCGACATAACCTTTATCAAAATCCTTTTCCTTATTCATTCGCAACCCCCGTATATTTTAAATAATTATTTTATTTTAATTATTATAACCTAATTTACATATGTATTTCAAAGGATATAATCAAATAATGCTGACCGGGTTGTATTATAGATTTTATTGGTCTATTATATTTTTCCAGTCAAGGCAGTAAAAAGCACGATGGATAAGGAAATTGGAAAAGACATTAAATAATAATAGAAATTACAGATTCTTTGACCTTATTGTAGGATTGTTTGTAGCGGTCCTGCTTATTTCGAATATTGCCTCGACAAAGATCGTTGATATATGGAGATTTACCTTTGATGGGGGTACGATATTGTTTCCTCTATCATATATATTTGGAGATATACTGACCGAAGTATATGGATACAGGCAGAGCAGAAGAGCAATATGGATCGGTTTCTTAAGTGCTCTCATGATGTCTTTGGTCCTCGGGCTGATAGGACTTATCAAACCGGCGGAAGGCTGGGAGCTTCAGGAAGCATATATGTCCATACTGGGACAGACTCCAAGGATAGTTGCTGCTTCGCTTATTGCATATTTTGTTGGAGAATTTTCGAATTCGTATATTCTGGCAAGGATGAAGGTATCCACAGGGGGAAAGTGGCTGGCTGCAAGGACCATCACCTCCACTATTGCCGGACAGGGCATTGATACTATTATTTTTGTTTTCATTGCATTTTTTGGAGTATATTCAAATAGTCTTCTGATGGCCATCATAATATCTAATTATATATTCAAGGTCCTTATGGAGATCGCCTTTACTCCGCTTACCTATAAAATAGTAAATGGTTTAAAGAGAGCGGAAGGAGTCGACCATTATGACAGAGATACTGATTTTAATCCATTCAAATTCTTCAAATAGCTCATAGCATAGCCCCGGGAAGCCCGGATCATCAGTCTATCTCCAGAGGAGGATAGCGGTAATGCCCTACTATAGCATACTCCATAAGCACATCCACCTCACGCACACTTTCCAGTTCTGCAGATATCATTATAATAAGAGGGACGCCCTCTTCATTCTTTCTTGGAGAGACAAATCCGCCAAGGTCCTTATAGGGATTTTCCGGATCGAATTGGAAATATAGTATATCGCCGGGCTGCCATAATATAATATTATTCGGGTCATCAATATTATACTCAGTGGGAAGCTCGAGTGCATGTCTCTTAAAGAACTGCTCCTGGAAAAAGACATCTCTGAAGTCAATATGTTTTATTGCTTCTCTTCCTCCCTTAATATCCATTGGGTAATCTTCCTTATATTCTGACATATCCTTATATATCAATTCCATAAGGTCAAATCCAGCCTCATTTAAAACCATTGAAATGACATCTGTAGAGATCCAAATATTATTTGTTGGATAACCGCTATCAGGAAATACTTCATAACCATATTCAATATTTTCCTCCAGGAGCTCCAGAAGTCTAAGCACTATCTGTTTCTGTATATCAGTCAGGACGGTATCTCCAGACCCGGAGGCACTCTCGCCGGAAGACTGTGTTTCATCTTTCAGACCCGCAGTAGAGAAAGAACTGTTTCCGTCCGGGTTCGGATCATATCCGCCAAAAACAAAGCCAGGGGAGAGTTCCTCGATTGGATATTCTACGGGAGATTGGAAAAGCTTTTCCGGTAATTTTATTATTTTCTGTTCCTGGTAAAGATTTTTCAGTGCCAGGAACTGAAGCAGTGCTATTATTATCCCGGCATAGATGAAATATCTGTAATTAAGGATGCCGGTAAATTTTTTTCTTCCAGTACGATTTTTCATTTATGTATATATTATATTAAAAAGCCAATAAAATTAAGGACATTTTGGTCCCATAACGCTCTACTTTTGATGATTTATTTATATACTATATAGTTTATACCTTTATGATGCGATATTCTATTATCTTTAAATCGTGCTTGGTTCTCAAATAAATAATTTATAAAATATTTTTTTATAATAATAAGAAGATTCCGGGTATTAATTGAAAAATATAGAAGAAAAAAAGTTATTGACAGGCAATGAGGCAATCGCCAGAGGTGCCTATGAAGCAGGAGTGAGAGTCGCAACTGCTTATCCCGGTACGCCATCCACAGAGATCCTGGAAAATATATCAAAATACCCCGAAATATACAGCCAGTGGTCCGTTAATGAGAAAGTCGCCCTTGAAGTAGCTTCCGGATCAAGCATAGCCGGAGCAAGAACGCTGGCAGCCATGAAGCATGTAGGACTGAATGTTGCCGCGGATCCGTTCATGACTATATCTTATACAGGGGTCACCGGAGGGCTCGTACTGATATCTGCAGATGATCCCCAGCTTCACAGTTCCCAGAATGAGCAGGATAACCGTTTTTATGCCAGATTTGCAAGGGTCCCAATGCTTGAGCCGTCTGACAGCCAGGAAGCAAAAGATTTTGTTGGCAGGGCTCTGGAAATAAGTGAAAGATTTGACACGCCTGTAATGCTGCGCACGACAACAAGGATATCCCACTCAAGATCGCTTGTGAGCATATCTGACAGAAAAGAAATACCTCTAAAGAAATATGAAAAGAATTGCCAGAAATATGTGATGATACCTGCATATGGCAGGATAAGACATAGATCAGTCCTTGAGAGATGGGGGAGACTAATAAGATTTTCAGACGAAAGCAGTCTCAATAAAATATATATTGGAAAAGCCGGCGGCGGGATAAAGGATATCGGCATCATAACCTCGGGAGTAGTGTTTGAGTATGCGAAAGAGGTTTTTCCGGATATGCCGATATTAAAGCTTGGGATGACGGCCCCTCTTCCGGAGAAGGCGATAAGGGATTTTGCGGAAGATAAAAAAACGGTCATAGTAATAGAGGAGCTTGAACCATATCTTGAAGAGCAATTGGCCGCGATGGGTCTTAAAGCCAGGGTGATCGGAAAGGAGTTTTTCCCGCTGTATGGCGAACTCAATCCGCTTATTCTGGGGAAGCTGCGTGACGGGATGATCGGTAAGGGACTCTTTAAAGGGTTGGATCAAAGTATGAATGCAGGCGGTACTCTAAAAAGCAGAGGATCTGAAGAAACCATAGAAAAGATACAGGAGGAATTACCTTTAAGGCCCCCTGTGCTCTGCGCAGGCTGTGCCCACAGGCCCGTATTTCATATATTAAAAAAACTAAAGCTTAAAGTAATGGGTGATATTGGATGTTATACATTATCGGTCCTTCCTCCCCTCAATTCGCTGGATAGCTGCCTTTGTATGGGAGCAGGTATCGGCCAGGCGCTTGGGATGGAAAAGGCGGAACCCGCTTTTAAGGGCAAAGTAGTATCTGTCATAGGAGATTCTACATTCTTTCATTCAGGAGTGGGTCCCCTTATAGATAATGTATATAATAAGGGAACGGGTATAATAATCATTCTGGATAATAGGATCACTGCAATGACTGGCCATCAGGTCCATCCCGGAATAGGCATGACTCTGATGGGAGAAAAAACAGTGGCTATAAATCCCGAAGATATTGCCAGAGCTGCAGGCGTGAAGGATGTCGAAGTAGTAGATCCCTATGATATGGAGAATTTTGAAAAGGTCATCAGGAAACATCTCGCCAGAGAAACACTCTCTGTAATAGTGGCAAGGCAGAGATGTGTTCTTCTGGATAGAAAAAAGAAAAAAAAGACTGAAGTATATATAGATCAGGAAAAATGTGAAAAATGCGGATTATGCCTCAAATTCGGCTGTCCGGCGATCGAATATAAAGATGGGAGCTATACAATAAACCAGCTGCAATGCAGCGGCTGCGGCGTATGTGTGGAAATATGCCGTAAAAATGCCATCATCTGCCGGGAATTATCATGAAATACTTTAAAGAGTATAATAAAATATTTATTAATATATAAAACATATTTTTATGAAAAACGACAATATTAATAATAGAGAAATCACTGGTCAAAAAGATTCTGGCTCAGGAGGAAGCATAAAGGAGCCGGATCTTCAGAAAAGTTCAGAGTACCTTGAAAATAACAGAAAAAGGCTCAAGCAGGGCGGCATCGTATCTGTCATGTTCTCAGGAGTAGGGGGGCAGGGGATAATAATGGCAACTAAAGTTCTTGCAAGAGCCGCAATGTTTGAGGGATTTGATGTGAAAGTATCAGAAGTGCATGGGATGGCCCAGAGGGGAGGAAGCGTTATCGGAAGTGTCAGATTTGGAGAAAAAGTGCATTCCCCCATAGTAGACAGAGCTGACCTTATTGTCTCTCTTGAAAAACTGGAAGCGGCAAGATATCTTGATCTTCTAAAACCGGAAGGTTTTTTGTTTATAAATGATTATGAGATTTATCCGGTTTCAATATATCTTGAAGACAGAGAGTACCCCTCCGATATTATAAAAAAGATATCAAAAGCGACTTCCCGGTATAAGCTGATAGAAGCTTCAGGTATTGCAGCGGATCTTGGTGAGATAAGGGCCTCCAATACGGTTCTTATCGGGAGCCTCTCAATGTTTTTACCTATTAGTCCTGGGAGCTGGATGTGTTCTATAAAAGAATCTGTCCCAGAGAGGGCGCTCAAACTTAATATAAATGCCTTTGAAAAGGGCAGGGAAATAGTAAAATAAGACAGCGGAGGAAAGATGCCTGTAAAACAAATAACTGTCTTTTTGGAAAATCAGACCGGAAGATTGGCTGATGTGACAAGGATACTGAGCAATGAGAATATTAATCTTCAGGGGTTTTCTACCACTGAGGCAAGGGATTATGGTATTTTACGCCTGATAGTCTCCGATGTTGAAAGAGCCAAAGAAGTGTTAAAAAGTGCAGGTTTTACGACACATATTGCCGATGTAATATGTATAGCTGTAGAAGACAAAACCGGCGAGCTGCACAGGGTACTTGATATCCTTGCGGGAGAGAGTGTAAATATTGATTATATCTATGTCATAGCTAAGACAAGGATAGTATTGAGTGTGGCAGATATTGAAGAGACTGAGAACATATTGAAAAAAAACAATGTCAGGCTTTGTAATTGATGGGAGCTCTTTAAGACCGTCTAATCTGTGGTGCTATGGTTATAATGGTCTTTTTATAATATGTAAATATATACGAAGGGAGGCTCTATGCTAGGTTTTAGCGGTGTGTCAATTTTTTTGGCATATATACTATGTCTGATCTCGACAGCGTTCTGCATTGTATACGGTGTAATTATGTGGAACAAAGACAAGTAACCCGGTGAACATCATTAATAAAATCAAAGAAAGGAGAAAACTGTGAATATTCCATTATTTACGGTAATAGTTATAGTGTACCTGCTTATAATCGGGTATCTGGGCTATCTGGGTTACAGAGGGACAAAGACTTCTGAAGACTTTATGATAGCCGGAAGGCAAATCCATCCATATGTGATGGCTATCTCTTATGGGGCGACTTTTATATCGACCTCTGCAATAGTAGGATTCGGCGGGGCGGCAGGCGTTTTTGGAATGGGCCTGTTGTGGCTGACATTTTTAAATATTGCAGTCGGTATCGCCATAGCTTTTATTTTCTTTGGCAAGAAGACAAGAGAAATGGGACAAAAGCTTAAAGCTCATACATTTCCTGAATTTCTGGGAAGAAGATATAATTCAAGAGCGATCCAGGTGATAGGGGGAGTAACCATATTTGTATTTATGCCCCTTTATACCGGAGTAGTCCTGATCGGCGCCGCAAGATTTATTGAAAGTACCCTTAATGTCAACTTCGTGCTTTCGCTCGCTATTTTTTCAATAATAATAGCTGCATATGTAATAGCCGGAGGACTCAAGGGAGTAATGTATACAGATGCTCTTCAGGGAACTATTATGTTTATAGGTATGATAGCTCTGATAGCCATGACCTATAAAGCTCTTGGCGGGATCACAAAAGCTCATCAGGCTCTTACTGATCTTGCTTCAAAGCTGCCCGACAGCCTGGTAGCAGGGGGCCATCAGGGATGGACCACTATGCCTGCATTCGGCTCTCCCTTATGGTGGACGCTTGTATCTACTATAATACTCGGCGTAGGTATCGGAGTGCTTGCACAGCCGCAGCTGGTCGTCAGGTTTATGACCGTAAAGAGCAATAAAGAGCTTAACAGGGCGATACTTATAGGCGGAATATTCATCCTGTTTATGACAGGTGTAGCATTTATCGTCGGCTCTCTTTCAAATGTATATTTCTTCAATACAACAGGCAATATCGCTATTGCGGAGGCAGGAGGCAATACGGATCTTATAATACCTGCCTTTATAAATATGGCCATGCCTTCATGGTTTGTCTATATTTTCATGCTCACCCTTCTTGCTGCTGCGATGTCTACTATTAGCTCCCAGTTCCATGCGCTGGGAACAGCATTTTCAAGGGACATAATAGGAGTGGGTACAAAGCAGTCTGAAGGCAATGAGGAAGGTAAGTCACAGAAGATCCTTCTTGTAACCAAGCTGGGAGTCGTAATCGGCATAATCGTTAGCGTCATACTGGGATATTTCCTCCCGCCCTCTATAATTGCAAGAGGCACGGCACTTTTCTTCGGAGTATGCGCCGCAGTATTTTTACCGATGTATATACTGGGGCTCTACTGGAAGAAAACTACCAGGGCGGCAGCTCTTTCCGGAATGATAGTCGGTCTGGTAACAAGCGTATTCTGGATGTTCTTTGTGCACCAGGCAAATGCAAAAATGCTGAGGCTTGTGGTAGTGATGACAGGAAAGGAAACTCTGCTCCCGGCACCATGGAGCATGATCGACCCGATCCTTATCGCATTCCCGCTTTCCTTTATAGTCACTTTACTTATCACTGCATTCAGCAAGCCTGAAAGGAATGAAGTAGTTGACAGATTATTCTCAAAATAATTTATTAAGATAAGGGAGATCATCTTATGGGCAGTAGTGATTACTGGGAACCGGAAGTGGAGACACTTCCCAGGGACAGGCTGGAGGAACTGCAGCTGAAAAGGCTCAAAAATATGCTTGCAGATGCATGCTCAACTGTAGATTTTTACAGGAAGAGGCTGGATGATGCAGGCATGGACCCTGAAAAATTTGATAGCCTGGATGACCTGGAGACAATTCCCTTTACTGTCAAAGATGATCTCCGCGATAATTATCCATTCGGACTCTTTGCCCGACCCATGAAGGAAGTAGTAAGAATACATTCTTCATCGGGTACCACAGGAAATCCTACAGTAGTTGGATATACAAAAAATGATATTGCGATGTGGGCCAATCTGATAGCGAGGCAGCTATATGCTGCAGGAATAAGAGATGATGATGTAATACAAAACAGCTATGGCTACGGACTCTTTACAGGCGGCCTGGGACTTCACTATGGCGGAGAGCTTCTCGGTGCTGCAGTGGTTCCTGTATCAGGGGGAAATACTGAAAGGCAGGTTAAGATAATGCAGGATTACAGATCAACTGCGATCTGCTGCACGCCGTCCTATGCTCTCTATATCGCAGAAGTCGGAAAGGAGCTTGGCATAGATTTTGAAGATCTTCCCCTCAGGACCGGAATAATGGGTGCAGAGCCGTGGACAGAGGAGATCAGAAGGGAAATAGAGGCAAGACTGCATATTAATGCTATTGATATATATGGGCTATCCGAGATAATAGGTCCCGGAGTATCCTGCGAATGCGACAGGAAAGCGGGACTTCACATTGCAGAGGACCATTTTATAATAGAAATAATAGATCCCGAAACAGGTAAAAGGAAAAAACCGGGCGAGATAGGCGAGATGGTGTTCACCTCTCTTACAAAGGAAGCACTTCCCATAATCAGGTACAGGACAAGGGACCTCTCAAAGATTGATATTTCAAAATGCGGATGCGGAAGGACCCATGCCCGCATGGCTAAACCAATGGGCAGAGCAGATGATATGCTCATAATAAGGGGAGTCAATCTATTTCCTTCCCAGATCGAAGAAATCCTTATGCAGGTCCGCGAGGTGGAACCGCACTACCTTATTGTCGTGGACAGTAAAAACTATCTGGATACGCTTGAAGTCTGGATAGAAGTATCAGAAGATATATTCTCTGAAAAGATGAATGACCTGGAGAATTTCGAATCTGTGATTGAACATAAACTTTATTCCACCACTGGAATCAAAATAGGTGTAAAATTAAAGGAGCCAAAAACCATACAGAGAAGTGTAGGCAAGGCCAAAAGGGTTATAGATAAAAGAAAAGGCGAGACTATTTGATTCTATTCTCCCCTGAACTCCCCTCAAAACAGGAGCATATACTATGAAAGATGATAGATTTTGGGATAAAAGGTCCGCAGAGCTTGGAAGAGAAGAGATAAAGGCTATTCAACTCACGCGCCTGCAGCATACTTTGAAGCATTGTTATGATAATAACAGTTTCTACAGAAAGCGGATGGATGACGGGGGACTCGATCCGGAAAATATCAAGGGCCTTGCCGATCTTGAAAAGCTTCCATTTACATCAAAGGAGGAACTGAGGGATAATTATCCATTCGGACTCTTCTGTACGCCGCTGGAAGAGGTAATAAGGATACATTCATCATCAGGCACTACAGGCAACCCAACAGTTGTAGGATACACACGGGGGGACCTTGATATGTGGGCCGATGTCCTTGCAAGGATCATGTATGATGCAGGGACGAGAAGAGAGGATGTGGTCCAGGTAAGCCATGGATTCGGACTCTTTACCGGAGGTTTCGGTTTTCAAAACTCTGCTGAAAAAATCGGCGCTATGATGGTCCCTGCTTCAGGAGGAAATACTGAAAGGCAGCTCAAGCTGATGGCAGACTTTAAGACCACGGTACTGTGCTGCACCCCTTCATATACGCTTTATATGGCTGAAGTAGCAGAAAAGAAGGGTATTGATTTTTCAAAACTGCATTTAAAACTCGGTTTCTTTGGTGCTGAGCCATGGTCCGAATCAATGAGAAAAGAGATAGAGGGAAGGCTTCATATTACAGCTCTTGACAGTTATGGCCTTTCGGAAATAATAGGTCCGGGGGTCTCCTGTGAATGCCTTAAGCAAGATGGACTGCATATAAATGAGGATCATTTCCTTGCAGAGATAATAGACCCGGCTACGGGGGAAACTCTTCCGCCGGGGGAGAAGGGAGAAATAGTTTTTACATCCCTGACTAAAAAAGCTTTTCCGGTACTAAGGTATCGGACAAAAGACATCTCCTGTCTTATAGAGGGAGACTGTCGGTGCGGGAAAAGGTTCATGAGGATGGCAAAACCTATGGGGCGCACAGATGATATGATGATCATAAGGGGAGTAAACATATTCCCATCCCAGATTGAAGAAGTCTTGATGAGTGTGGGAGAGCTTGAACCGCATTATCTTATAGTTCTTGACACTAAAAGTTATATGGATACCATAGAAGTCTGGGTGGAAGTCTCAGAGGAAAAATTCCATGATAAGATCATGGATCTTGAGGATTTTGAGAAATCCATCGAGAGCAAGCTTTATTCTGCCATAGGAATCAGGATAAAGGCAAGTTTGAAAGAGCCAAAGACAATTGCGAGAAGCGAAGGAAAGGCTCAAAGAGTTTTGGACAAGAGGAAAACAAATTAATCCGGTTAAATATAAAAACGTTCTAAAGAGACAGGCAAAAAAGATATTAAAACGGGAAATAAAATATATTTCCTCGTTTTTCCCCTATGATATAGTTAGATTTCACAATCCGGCCCTGATATATTTGCAGGGCTTGTTATTTGCCGGCAATTTTTACCGCGAGATATCAGGAGATAGCAGGGAACCTATTTTAGACAGAAGATTGATCAATTTGATAATCGGACTCGAGCTGCTCGCAGTAGGAACCTCATTTCATAATTTCAAAGCAAGCGGATCCAGCATAGCCGGAAAAGATACCGGCGGCACAGGAGAGAAAGAATATACGCTTGACCTGCTTTTTGGAGATATATTTTATTCCCGGGCAGTAATATATTTATTGAGATATCAGGATCATGAGATCTTTGATAGGATTTTAAAGTCGATGAAGAGGGTGCATGAAAGCAAGCTCAAACTGCATGCGAAGATGCAGGAAGCTATTGAAGAAAAAATAGAAACTTCTTTGATCGACAGTGATGCAGGTATTCTTATTGATGCAAACAGGCTCCTATATGTCTCCTTTGAGATAGGAAACAGCCTTTCAGACTATAAGAATAAAGCCGGTCAGGCGGATGGATACTTTGATATAGCCGAAAAGACAGTACTGTTTAAGACATATAGTGAACTTCTTGAGTATGCGCGCGCTTTTTCCGGGACACTTTCTGTAAATAGAATAATGGACTATCTTAACTCTAAAAAAATTTTACTGGCAGAGAGTTAAGCGATATCGCATCAAAATCGTATTTATGTTATGGGATGCCTGGCTAAGAAATCCTGTACCCTGACAGGTTGTCCTGTACGGCTGCTCTCAATAGCGGCAAAAACCAATGCAACAGATTGCAGATTATCTCCAACATTAGTCTCCATAGGCTCTCCGCCATCAAGCCAGTGTATAAACTTCCTGATAAGCCAGGCGTGTGACCACTCTTTCTGTTTAAGAAGGGGAATACTTTCCCCCTGCCCTTCTTTTTTTCTAATGCTTCTTGCTTCAGATGAATCGTGGCTAAAACATTCGATTTGACGATGGCTGAGAATGAGAGTTGCTTTTTCGCACTCAGCACGAATGTACTCCCGGCTCCAGCCGTTTAATTCTACCGCATTGACTTTTGCGCCTTCGTAAACGGCATGTGTGTCATTTGTAAAATGCATACTGGCCAGTGCTTGTGAATCTCCAGCATACTCACTCCATGGAGGATTCCATGATTGAGCATAAATATTATCACACTTAGCTCCTGATAAATCAGCCAGGATATCAAGATGATGTATTGCGGCATCAATCAAAAGCGGATCAGGAATCTCATATCTAAACCTTCCCTCAGTACCAAATTTACGAAAATCACCGGTGAATCTGAACACCAGATAATCGAGTTTGCCGTATCGTCCTGACTTGATTTCATTGCGTAATGTTGTTTTGTCCTGATCAAAACGATGGCTCATGGTGACCCCCATTTTCTTTCCTGCTTTTTTAACTTTATCATCAATGCGTATTGAAGCAGAAAGTGAATTAGCAATAGGTTTTTCAGATAAAATATGCAGGTCATGAGATAGGGCCTCATCAACAATTTGTTCATGAAAAGCAGGCGGAACAACTATTGTGCAGAAATCAGCACGGTTTTCATCAAAAGCTTTCTTGATATCCCGGTAGCACTGATCGTCTCTTAAATTAAGAAATTTCTTAGCATTTATCAGAACTTCAGGATCGGTATCTACGGCAGCAACGACCTCGATAAGACCTTCTTTTACATAATAAGGAAGAAATTCCTCGCACCAAATCCTGCCCATTCCCCCTGTACCAACCTGGATCATTTTATATTTCATGCTTCTCCTGTCTTAATAAGGTTAACAAAACAATGAACTCTCGCATAATAAGATAATAAATTTCTTTTCATTATCTATAATAAAACATGGCTATTCAAGCAGCCTCTTTATTTGCTCCATTGATATCTCTGCCGCCTTAACCGGGTTGTTCCTCAATATATTGCGATAATAATTAAAAGACTCAAATTCGATTGAGAAAAAACCTTTGTATTTAATATCCTCCAGAGCTTCAAAGAAAGCTTTCCAGTTTATTGTTCCCTCTCCCAATAATGGGAAAATAAAGTCCTTATTCATTATTCCGGGTCTGCCGACAACATCTTTCAGATGGACGTGTTTTATCTTTTCGCCCCATCTTTTAACTACCCACGGGATATCATTTCCATAAAGCTGATAGTGGGAAGGATCCATATTTATTCCCATGTATTCGGAATCAAAAGCATCAATAAGTTCTCTGGTGGTATAATAATCATGGCAAACTTGTCCGAAAACTGCTTCTATGGCAAGATGAACTTTGTATTTTTCACCCCATTCCACAAATTCTTGAAAGGCTTCTAATATTTGCTCCCACGCCCTGCCCTCGGGAATATTTTCAGGAATTTTAGAGGCTTTTGGATTCCAACGGGCAGCTCCGGAAAAAAGGTTTATAATTTTTATCCCTGCTTCACTGGCAGTCTCAATACACTCTTTTACCAGCTTGATCCTATCTCTCCTTACACTTTCATCCAGACTGACCACATCCTGCCGGACCATTATCTCAGAAATCTCTAAACCGTAGCCCTGAGTCAACTTTACTAATTTCTTTAATTCTTCTTTAGTCCTGGTTCTGGGGTTAAAATGCGAGAGGGTCCATCCCACCCCGTCATATCCAAAGCTGGATAAGGCTTCCAGAACTTTCTCCGGCTCCCAGGAAGTAAAGTCGAGAGATGCCAAAAAGGCAATCTTATTATTAGCCATGACTAAAACCTCCCATTGCCATTTATAAAACTAATCATGCCCGTGCCTTTCATTTGAACTTAGTTTTTAAACTACAGCCAGCTGCGAAACTATTCAAGCCTGGACATATCTTTAACGTTTTACCTTACCTCTTCTTCCAGAGTTTCTCATTTAGTTATGCTTCTCCAGGTATGCCGGGGGCGATATCCCAGCAGTACCCTGGCTCTGGTCCAGTCGTAAAGAGATTCTCTGTCTTTTATTTCCTTTGTAAAAGGAATATTATTGCCCCACAATTTTATAGATAGCTCCAAACTGTCAAGTTCCGCTGCATTATCTGCTGCAGAGATACAAAATACCTCGTATTTTTTTAAGTCTTTTGCTTCAAGGGCAAGACGAATGGCAAAAGCTACATCCCTGACGTCGTTATAATAGGGCCTTCCGTCCTTTTCGGCCAACTTTTTAAATCCCAGAATCGACCCGGGTTCAGGATATGCTACTCCACAGATCCTCAGTGCAATAGTTTTCATTCCATACCGGCTGACAAAGCTTTTTGCGATCTCTTCACCTATCTTTTTACTTAAACCGTAGGGGTCTGCCGGTTTTTGAGGATGATCTTCATCAATCGGCAAATACTCAGGCAAAAGAACATCTCCTTCTCTTCGAAAATTAAATCCATATGATGAATCACTGCTTATTTGAACCACTTTTTCTATTCCCAGATCAGCCGCTGCTTGATGAATATTGAAAGTTCCCCCAACATTTGTAGTGAATACCCTGTCTGGCGAATCTTTCAATGGATTCGGGATAGCTGCTAAATGAACTATAGCCTCCGCTCCCCGAAAAGCTTTTCTGCAATCATCAGCGTTTAAAATATTTCCTTTAACAAAATCAACATCTTTGTCCCGGGGTCCTTTTATATCAAAAACACTGACTTCATAGCCGGACTTCTCCAGATCATCCACTACATATCTGCCTACATGTCCGCTTCCTCCAGTAACGATTACTTTCATTATTATCTCCCCACTTACAATGAGTATATCAATATGGTTTTATTTCACAGGCCCGCTCTTTCCTCGAGAGCTTGTTTGAGTTTTCCATCATGTATATTATCAATATCTATTAGTTCCAGGACACCGGGAAATTTCAATACCGGCAAAATAATTTCATCATCGATCTTTGAAATAATTTCATTAAAGGGATAATGGGTTCTTTGCGAAATAGTAGAAAGTATTTTTCTGGATTTTGCCTGGGGTTCAATCCGGCCCGGGGGATAACCGCCTCCGAATTTGGCACTAAAGAGTCTATCAAAAATATATCTTAAGTTTATCTCTCCGGCCCAGCCATACCCTTGATTAAGGGCAAGAGAAATACAGTTTCCTCCATTTATCTGAGCAAAAAGCCAGGCATCAAGCGGTGTTAAAATATGGCCGCAGAATACTCCCGGGTATTGCATGGCTGAATTTAAATATCCCTGGCCGGTTCCGCAGCTGCCAATAACCAGATCAGCTTTATCAGTATTAAGTAAAATGGCTGTAAGTAAACCCGTATGGATATAAGAGAGTTCCGGTTTATCTTCTTTATTAGTCATCCCGGCATTAAATACTTCATGTCCTCTATCTTTTAGGGCTGCTATTATATCTTTATTCCTGAGAACAGCGCTCACTTCATTTATTACTGCAATTTTCATATACCCTCCCATGGTAAACTATATTTTATGATGAGAATCCTATACTTTCTAAGGCCAAAACTATTTATTATTAGCCTTCTTCTTTCTTTTAATTGCCTTTTCTCCGGCAGCTGTTATATTCTCAACTGTCAATCCTAAATAATCAAAAAGTGAGTCTACATTCAAAGAAGTACAGGCATATGCATCCCTTATGCCCACAGGTTCTACAGGTACAGATTTATTTTGCACAATACACTCTGATACTGCGCTAAAGAGGCCGCCTATAATATTGTGTTCTTCTATAGTTACTATTGCACCTGTTTCTTTGGCAGCATTTAAAATCATTTCATCATCAAAAGGTTTTATTGTATGAATCTCTACAACTCTTGCATCAATACCTTTTTTGCCCAGAGCATCTGCAGCCAGTAATGTCCTGTACATAAGAGTTCCGGAACAAATAAGCGTTAAATCATTTCCTTCTCTTAATTTTATACCTTTTCCTATTATAATCTCATGATCATTATCAAATATAACAGGCATATCAGCTCTGCTTAATCTTAAATAAACAGGTCCATTATATTCAGAAACAGCCTTTACCATTTTGCCTGCCTCTACACTATCCGCAGCTACCAATACTGTCATATTAGGCATTGCTCTCATAATCGCTATATCAAAAATTGTGTGATGAGTGGGCCCATCTTTAAAATCTGATACTCCCGAATACCCTGAGATGATCTTTACATTTGCATCGTTATATGCAACGCAGGTACGGATCTGTTCCAGCGCTCTATAGCAGATAAGTGATGCGAATGCATTTGCAAAAGGAATCATCCCTTCAAGTGCAAAGCCAACAGCTGTGTTTACCATGCCGGGCTCGGCAATTCCCACATTAAAAAACCTGTCTGGGAATTTCCTGGCAAAATATATAGTTTTAGTTGAGCTTGAGACATCTGCATCCAGTACTACGACTTTTTCATTTATATCGCCAAGCTCAGCCAGAGCTTTCCCATAACCATCCCTGATGGATTCAATCTTTGTATTTTTTATATCCTTAATTAACATTTGCCCCTTCCTAAAAGTTCTTTTTTGCCCATTTCTAATTGTTTTTTATCTGGAGCAATACCGTGCCAATGATGATCGTTTTCCATAAAGCTGACACCTTTTCCCTTTGTGGTCCTCGCAATAATAATAGTTGGCCGGCTATGAATATTATCAGCTTCTTCAAGCGCTTCGAGTATTTGTCTCATATTATGGCCATCAATAACAATAACTTCGAAATTAAATGCTTTCCATTTATCAACTAGGGGCTCTAAAGGCATGATCTCATCCACGGTACCATCAAGCTGAACACCATTATAATCAAGAATTACTGTCAATTTATCAAGCTTATATTTAGCAGCGGTCATAGCTCCTTCCCAAATTATTCCTCCCTGGATTTCTCCATCTCCAAGCATAACATATGCTCTGAAATCAAGACCCTTTAATCTTGCCGCCAGAAGCATTCCTGACGCTATATTAATTCCATGCCCCAGAGTGCCTGTACCGGTATCGACTCCAGCCGTCTTGTTTTTATCAGGATGACCCTGTAAATGACAGGTAACTTCTCCCCAGCCATCTAAATCTTTTTCAGGAAAAAATCCCCGCATTGCAAGAGCACTGTATAATACAGCACTTGCATGCCCCTTGCTTAATATGAACCGGTCCCTGTTCTCCATTTTAGGATTTTTTGGATCTATGTTTAGTTTGCTAAAATACAGTGCAGTAATGATATCCGCTGCTGATAATTACCCCCCGGG
>CBEVGD010000026.1:0-18706 GCA_965549355.1 uncultured bacterium
CCGGGCCCTTCAATGTATGCTTGCTTTTATATAGTTATAATATCATGTTCGTTTTTAACTATCGACCCGGACATCACTCCCATTCAATAGTGCTTGGAGGCTTAGAACTTATATCATATACCACCCTGTTAACTCCGTCTACTTCATTTATGATGCGGCTTGACATCCTTTCAAGAACACCGTAAGGCAGTCTTACCCAGTCAGCAGTCATAGCATCAACGCTTGAGACTGCCCTTATAGCTATCGGATAAGCATAGGTCCTTTCATCACCCATCACCCCAACGCTTTTTATGGACGGAAGTATGGCAAATGACTGCCATATTTTTCTATATAGTCCTGCCCGTTTTATCTCCTCTATTACTATGTCGTCAGCATTCTGCAGTATCCTTATCTTTTCTCTGGTGACCTCACCGATTATCCTTATCGCAAGTCCCGGACCCGGGAAAGGCTGGCGCCATACTATTCCATCTGAAAGTCCCAATTCGCTGCCGAGTTTTCTTACCTCATCCTTAAAAAGAAGCCTGAGGGGTTCTATGAGCTTCAATTTCATATCCTCCGGAAGCCCTCCCACATTATGGTGAGACTTTATTTTAGCTGCATCTCCTGTCCCGCTTTCTATGACATCCGAATATAGTGTGCCCTGAACCAGATAGTCCGCATCCTTGATCTTCAAAGCTTCTTCTTCAAATATCCTTATAAATTCCTCACCTATTATTTTACGCTTTTCTTCAGGATCCACTACCCCTTTGAGCCTTTTTAAAAATCTGTCTTCAGCATTTATATGTATAAGGTTTATTTTAAAATTTTTTTTGAAAGTTTCTATGACCTGTTTTGCTTCATTTTTTCTTAAAAGGCCGTGGTCCACAAAAATACAGGTAAGCCTGTCACCCACAGCGCGATGGACAAGCAGTGCCGCAACTGATGAGTCCACGCCTCCGCTAAGTCCGCAGATTATTTTTCCTTTGCCGACCAACCGTCTGGTCTTATCCGTTTCGCTTTCTATAATAGAGACCATTGTCCAATTCGGGCTGCAATCACAGATATTGAACAGGAAGTTCCTGAGCATATCCATTCCTGAGGGAGTATGGGCAACTTCAGGATGAAACTGGATACCAAAGAATTTTTTACCCGGGTGTTCTATTCCTGCAGCCGGCAGATTGGGTGTTGAAGCAATTACCTTAAATCCGGCCGGTATTCCGTCAACACTGTCCTTATGGCTCATCCAGCAGATCTCCTTTTGTTTAAGACCCTCGAAAAGGGGTGACTCCGGGTCAAGACTTATTTTCGTCTTACCGTATTCATTGCTCCCGGTCCTGGTTATCTTTCCTCCACATAGTTTTACCATGAGCTGCATCCCATAGCATATTCCAAGTATCGGTATGCCCAGAGAGAAAAACTTTTTATCTATGACCGGTATCTTCCCACCATTGGAGGCTATACTATACGGTGAACCTGAGAAGATAAGTCCCTTTGGCTGTTTTTTCTTTATCTCTTCAATATCAGTATTATATGGCATAAGTTCCGAGAAAACACGCAACTCCCTTACACGCCTCGCAATAAGCTGGCTGTATTGTCCCCCAAAATCAATGACCAGTACACTGTCCATATCAGACTCCCATACCCACTCTCTGCTGCTGCTGATGAAGCTTTCCTTCAGTTTTAATAGATGGTGCGATCATGACCTCTGCTCTCTGGAAATCTTTTATATTCTCATATCCGCAGGTAGCCATCGATGTCCTCAGAGCCCCGCAAAGATTCAAGGTGCCGTCATTCTCAAATGCAGGACCAGTCAGTATCTCTTTGAGACTACCCACTACATCTGTCTTTATCCTGGTACCTCTTGGAAGGTCTGGATGGAATGTAGCCATTCCCCAGTGATATCCTTTCCCCGGCGCTTCTTCTGCCCGTGATAGAGGTGAACCTATCATTACCATATCAGCCCCGCAGGCAATAGCCTTTGAAATATCCCCGCCTGTCCTCATTCCTCCATCTGCGATGACCAGTGAATAATTCCCCGTTTCTTCCAGGTTTCTCATCCTGGCAGCTGACGCATCTGCAATAGCTGTCGCCTGTGGAACACCTATGCCCAGTACCTGTCTGGTCGTACATGCAGCGCCCGGCCCCACGCCCAGAAGCACTCCTTTTGCGCCTGTTCTCATCAGGTGAAGTGCGGACGCATAAGAGGCGCATCCCCCCACTATGACCGGTACAGGGCATTCAGGTATGAACCTTTTAAGGTCAAGAGGCTCACTGGTCTTACTCACATGCTCGGCACTGACAACTGTACCCTGGATCACAAGTATATCCAGTCCGGCATCGATCGCAGCCTCATAGTACTCCTCCACTTTCTGAGGGGTCAGCGATGCACATACAATATTACAATTCTTTTTCAGTTCGGATATCCTTTGTATGACAAGTTCTTTCTTCACAGGTTCATTATATATCTTTTGCATCTTTGCCGTGGCCTCTTCAGCAGAGAAACCTGCTATCTTCTCAAGCATCTTTCCAGCATCATCATACCTTGTCTGTATTCCCTCCAGATTAAGTACCGCCAGTCCTCCAAGCCTTCTCATCTCAGTAGCCATTGCAATATCCACCACTCCATCCATGGCAGAGGCCAAAACGGGCAGGTCAAGCTTAAATCTGTCCAGCATCGCAGAAATATCAATATCTTCAGGATCCCGTGTCCTCCTTGATGGAACTATTGATACTTCATCAAAACCATAGGCTCTTCTCCCCGATTTTCCCCGACCTATTTCGATCTCCATTTATGCCCCTTTCCCTTTAATTTTTTTCTCTTCACCCCTGATAAGCCTTTTTATATTATTTCTGTGACTCAAAAAAATGAGCACCCCCCAAAAAAAAACCGCTAAGACGATAATCCATGGATATCCGGTGAAATAAAATGAAATAGGGGCAGCTATAGCTGCTATGAGAGAACCCAGCGATATTATTTTTGAAATCGCAAAAACGATTCCCCAGATCCCCAGAGTAATAAATATTGGAAGTATTCGGAGCCATGCAGGATTTGAAACAAAAGGCAGGAAGGAAACCCCTATCACTACTCCAAGAGTAGCAGCTATTGCTTTACCCCCCTTGAATTTAATATATACCGAAAAAATATGCCCCAGTACTGCAGCAGACGATACTATCACGAGCAGAATCAGATCTGAAGGATAAACAAGGTATGATACGAGGACCGGAAGAAATCCTTTTATGACATCAGCAAGTATGGTTAATATTCCCCATGATGTTCCAAGCGTCCTTATTATATTAGTGCCCCCGACATTGCCGCTTCCGTATTTCCTTATATCTTCTCCCCTTTTTATCTTAAAAAGTATATAAGCTGTCGGAATAGAGCCTGTTAAATATGCAAGTAAGACAATTAAAATTTTAAATAGTATAGCTATACCCATAAATGTTTTTTCTGATATAAAGATATCAGTAAAGTTTATCTTAATATCCGGAACCTGGAAGAAAACTGTTTCCCGGTTATAGGAATAATAGTAGCTGATTATAAACCCTAAAAGCTTTTACTTCAATCCAAAAATACAGTAAGAAAATATTACTATAAGTTATAGATTTATTCAATTTGAGAGGGTTAAAAATTAAAAAGTATTATGGGTCCCCGGGCGCACAAAAATGAGCCGGCTTAAATAAGCCGGCTCTAATCTGTAGAATTATGACATTTTCCTGATAAATATCAGTCACTATCTATTACATTCCAGGCATTCCGCCCATTCCGCCCATGCCGCCTCCTGGTGGCATTGCCGGCATACTCTTTTCCTTTTCAGGCTTGTCAGCAATCACTACTTCTGTGGTCAGAAGCAGTGCAGCAATGGAAGCTGCGTTCTGAAGCGCGCTTCTTGTTACTTTAGCAGGATCGATTATACCTGCATCAATCATATTTACATATTCACCAGTGGAAGCATTAAGACCTTCGCCCTGAGGAAGTGTCTTCACTTTCTCTACGACTACAGAACCTTCAAGTCCGGCATTTTCAGAGATCTGCCGGATAGGTGCTTCCAGAGCCTTAGCTACTATAGCAGCGCCTGTCTTCTCATCACCTTCAAGCTTCTTGAGATCTATCTTACTAATAGCATTGACAAGAACAACTCCGCCTCCCGGCACTATTCCTTCTTCAACAGCTGCCTTCGTAGCGGAAAGCGCATCTTCTATTCTGTGTTTCTTCTCTTTTAGCTCAACTTCAGTTGCAGCGCCTACCCTTATAATGGCAACTCCTCCGGAAAGCTTAGCGAGCCTTTCCTGAAGTTTTTCCTTGTCAAAGTCAGAATCACTCTGCTCTATCTCATTTCTGATCTGCTTTATTCTTCCCTTGATAGCATCAATTGTGCCTTTACCTTCAACAATAGTGGTATTTTCCTTATCGACTATTATCTGTCGGGCCGAACCCAGCATATCCAGGGTTACGTTTTCAAGCTTTATGCCTAATTCCTCGGACAAAACTTTACCCTCAGTTACAATAGCTATATCCTCGAGCATTGATTTTCTCCTGTCGCCAAAACCCGGAGCTTTTACTGCTACAGTATTTAGTGTTCCTCTCAGCTTGTTCACTACTATCGTAGCCAGTGCTTCACCTTCAACATCCTCTGCAATTATCAGCAGAGGCTTGCCTGACTGCTGTATTTTTTCCAGCACAGGTACAAGGTCGCCGATTGCGGTCATTTTCTGGTTTGCTATCAGAATATATGGATCATTAAGGACTGCTTCCATCCTTTCGGCATCAGTTACCATATACGGAGAGAGATAGCCCTTATCAAACTGTAGACCCTCTACAAGTTCTATCTCAATTCCGAATTTGTTTGATTCCTCAACAGTTATGACTCCGTCTTTTCCGACCTTGTCCATTGCATCTGCTATAGTATGCCCTATCTTTTCATCAGCAGAAGATACTGCGGCTACTTCGGCTATTTTTTTCTTGTCTGTTGAGATATCAATACTCAGTTTGCCTATTTCAGATACTACTGATTCGACAGCTGTTTCAATCCCTTTCTTGAGCTGCAGGGGACTGGCACCTGCTGCAACATTTCTGAGACCTTCCTTTACCATTGCCTGAGCAAGAATGGTTGCTGTAGTGGTACCGTCGCCGGCTACATCATTTGTCTTTGTGGCGACTTCTTTAAGAAGCTGTACGCCTGAATTTTCAAAAGGATCTTCTACTTCAATCTCTCTTGCTATGGTCACTCCGTCATTTGTAATAGTCGGAGCACCATATTTTTTCTCTAAAACTACATTTCTACCTTTAGGACCCAGTGTGACCCTTACAGCATCAGCGATAATATTAACGCCACGCTCTAATGCCCTTCTGGAGACCTCATCATATTTAAGTTCCTTTGCCATAACTATAAACCTCCTTTAATTTTAGTTACTCGACAATTGCTAATACGTCGCTCTCTTTGATAATAAGATGTTCTTTCCCGTCGATCTTTACTTCAGTACCTGAATACTTGGAGTATAGAACAACATTTCCTTTTTTTACTTCCATTGCGATAACTTTACCGTTATCATCCTTTGCCCCTGCTCCAATAGCGATAACTTCGCCCTCCTGGGGTTTTTCTTTTGCGGAATCCGGAAGTACGATCCCTGATTTGGTTTTCTCTTCGCTAGGTTTTGGCAAAACAAGTAATCTGTCGCCAAGTGGTCTGTATCCCATTATTTACCTCCTTAAAGATACATATTTACATAAATGTGCTAATTAAAATTAGCACTCTAGTCCTATGACTGCTTACTTTTAGAAGTTTAATACAATAGAATTAAAAAAGCAAGGAATTATTAAAAAAAATTTTATAATATTAAGTAGAATAATTTTTCACTTTAAATGAAAAATTATTTAGTAGTTTTAAAAGTCACTTCTCGAATAGACATCGATTTTCAGATCATCAATAAGTCCTTTTTTAAATTTGTGATATCCAAGACATCCGACCATGGCTGCATTATCCATACAGAGATAGAGCGGTGGGATGTACACCTCTATATTATTTTCTTTTCCAATCTTTAAAAATTCTTTCCTCAGCCTGCTGTTTGCAGCCACTCCCCCGCTAATAAAGACCCTGTCTATGCCAAACTTTTTGGCTGCCGCAATAGTCTTGCGGGTAAGCACATCCACTATGGCCCTTTGAAAACCCGCCACAAGATGGGGCATATTGCTTTCAGCCATAAGGCTGCTGTCCTTCTTTGTCCTGTATATAAGGGCTGTCTTTAGACCGCTAAAACTAAAATTGAAATCTCCGCTTTCCATCATAGGCCGGGGGAATTCTATTAAGTCTTCATCACCATCTGCTGCAAGCCTGTCGATCGCCGGACCTCCGGGATAACCCAGATTTAGATATCTTGCGATCTTATCAAAAGCTTCTCCAGCTGCATCGTCAACTGTATGCCCGACTTTTTTAATATTCCATCTCTCATCCACAAGATAAAGGCTCGAATGTCCGCCCGAGGCTATAAGTCCAAGGAAACCGCCAGAAAATTCAGGATTTTCAAGCAGGTTTGAATAAAGATGGGCCTCAAGATGATTTACTGCTATAAGCGGTATCCCGGCTGCATAACTGATTGCTTTTGCCGCTCCTACCCCGACAAGAAGCGACCCTATGAGCCCCGGCCGGTTTGTAACGCTTATGGCATCAATATCATCCAGTCCGATACCTGCTTTTTCAAGAGCTTCCATTATTACTATATCGATCATCTCAATATGCCTGCGTGATGCTACCTCCGGTACTACTCCGCCATATTTTTTGTGTATCTCATTCTGGGAAGAGACTATATTAGAAAGTATATCCCTGCCATTTGCAACCACTGCTGCACAGGTGTCATCGCATGATGATTCGATGCCAAGAACATATATATCTTTTTTATCTTTCATTTCCTATTGATCAAACTATTTTCCAAAAGGTATAAATTCCCTCACATATACCGGATTTATTCTTTCCGGCATATTTTTACTGCTACTGCAATGACTCACACACATATCCAGAAACTCCGGTACGGGAAATACATTATTTTTATCAAGTGAATATCTTTCACTGCCTGCTGTAAATGCTGAAAAATTTTCTCCATAGCTTTCTACGGCATTTCCCCCAAAGATTATCCCTGTATCTGCTCCGACAGCAGCTTTCTTTAAATTAATTAATAGATCATCAAAAAAAGCATCTGCGCTCACAAGATGCCTGCCGCTTATCCTGCTTATTTTATATGACTTCCTATCTATAACAATGTTTGCAATAGTATCAGCTTCTTTATCTTTATTATCCCCTTTTTCATCGCCGGCAATACTATATAAGCAGTAGTATAATTCCCCTTTTCTGACATCGAGGCAGGGAGCAATGATCACCTGAATATTTGAATCGATATTACTGTTTATAAGGTCTGGATTTGAAGAAGCTATGCCGGATGCAAAAATATCCAGGGCATTTATACCATATGCAGGTTTATTCAGGACCCGGCCAAGAGTCTTGATTATACTTATTCCTATTCTTGTACCTGTGAAGTCTCCCGGCCCCAGATTTACTCCAAGAGCATCTATCTCCCTGATACTCATCCGGGCCCTCTCAAGGGCAGAGTCTAAGTCACTCATTATCATTTCCATATAATTCCGGTCTGACTCTCGGGAGACCTTTGAGATCACCTCTCCGTCTCTGCTTATTATCACAGATAATTTTTTCGTTGTACTATCTATGCTTAATATATGCATATTTAAAAAGTACCCTGTTCTTTTTCCATTATCTTTTCAAATTTTCTAAGCTTATTATCCCAATAAGGGCTGCTGCTTTTAAATACTATCTTTCTCTTATTTATACCATCATCATCTACCTGGTATTTAAAATCCAATACAAGGTGGTCCCTATCAATAAAATCCCTGACCTTTTCTCCCCATTCTATACACACAATATTCGAACTATCATAAATATATTCATCGATACCTATATTTTCAAATTCATCTATGCCGTCAAGGCGGTAAAAATCAATATGCACTAACTTTAATCTTCCGGTCCTGTATTCATTCAGTATGGTAAAGCTGGGACTTGAAATATCATCTGCTATATCAAGGCCCCCGGCCAATCCGGAGATGAAAGTAGTCTTTCCTCCGCCAAGCTCCCCGGAGAATAATAATATATCCCCGCCTATCATAACTTCTGACAGCATTCTTCCGATTTTTGATGTGTGGCCGGGCGATATTGACAAGATTTCTATCTGCATCTTAAAATAGTCCTAACTGCTGAGTATCTTCCTTGTCTTTCCCGGAATCTGTTGCTTCTTCATCTATCTGTTTTTTTAGGTCGTCTGCCGGCGGTTCCACGCTGTCATATGAATCCATGAGGCTCTTTATTTTGTTAAAATCGCTTCTAAGTATTTCCATCCTCGAGGGATTATATAATACTGCAGCAGGGTGGTTGATAGGCAAGATTATCCTTCCATCTTTTTTGAAGACCTTCCCTCTTAGTCCGGTGATCCCTTCTCTGGTATCAAGGATAAGCTGTGTAGAGTGTCTCCCCAATGTACAGATTATTTTAGGGTCTATTATTTCTATCTGCCTGAACAGATATTCCTTGCAAGTATTGATCTCTTCCATTTGCGGATCCCTATTCCCCGGGGGCCTGCATTTAAGGACATTTGCGATAAAGACATCTTTTCTCGTCATTTCAATCGATTCAAGCAGCTCGTCAAGTATGCTGCCTGCCCGGCCCACAAATGGAACTCCCTGGAGATCTTCATTCTTTCCGGGAGCCTCACCGACAAACATTATTTCCGCATAAGCGCTGCCGCCTCCAAAAACAAATCTATTCCGGCTGACATGAAGGCCGCATTCCCTGCAGTCCCTTATCTTTAGGAAAAAACTTTTTAATCTTTCTCTTTTATCTTCCATAAATCTTCTATAAAACTTAATCCGATCAAATATCAATACTGAGTTTAAAGATAATAATAGTAGTTCATACATCTATTATCAAGACTTTAAATATGATTTTACCCAAATATAGATACCTTTATATTTACAATACATTCTTTTTTATTTATTATCTAAACTGATACCAACTATGTGTGAAAGAAGTAAGATGGGGACAAGACCAATATTATTGGCGCTGACAGTGATTGTATTATCCTTATTTCTTATTGGTTGTTCCCAGGAACCTGTGTCAATTGAATCTATCACAATAAGCCGTGACATAGGAGAAGATTTTGTCCCGGTAGATCCCACAGATGAATTCGCTTCAGGGACCTCTATTATTTATATTTCTGTCAAAGTAAAAAATATGACCCCAAAAGACAAACTCACTGTAACATGGAACTACCTGGAAACAGGTAAAGAAATAAGTACCACTGATCTATTCCTGGATAAAAGGGGTTCCGGTTTCCAGTGTTTTCCTCTCAAGTCTGCTCAGGGTTTTCCAAGCGGAAACTATAATGCACTCATATCCCTGAATGATAAATTATATGAGACAGTTGAATTTTTGGTTAGATAACTTTTTTATGGATCGATTGATAAATAGTCTAAAATCCATCCCTGATCACGAATAGATAAGTTTAAATTTTGACTATCTATAAAAGCATAATTATTTTCCATATTTGAATAAAACACTCATTTTGATCCAGCCCATATAACCTTCTAATTTTTTTATTTCAGAAGAAATAAGCAGATTATTTAATCCTTCTCAATCTGCCATTTGCCTTTGAATGCACCCTGATAGTATCTATCGAGATAAGCTTCAGGAAGAAGCAATCAACCTCAGCTTCACATAGGACCTCTATAAATCTGGGATTATCAGTGCCTCCGGATATATTATGATTAAGATAATTTATTCTGCTATAAGATTTATCCTTATAATTATTATAAAAAGAATAATTAATGGTATCGCTATATTCCCCTGAAAGATTATTCGTACCTGAGCTCTCCGCTATATCTATATCTATACATTTGGAAGCTTCTTCGGCAGCAATCATGCATGCCTTGTTTAATTCTTCTTTAATGACGAAGGCCCTTCCAATATCGACGATCATACCGACAATCAGTAAAAATACAGGTATCAGTATTATCACCAGGACAAGAGTTGAACCTCCATTATTCTTTAATTTAGAAGTCAATCGTACCAAAACAATTACCGCCCAGCCAAATATTAGCATCAGAATCACTTCCGTCCGAGCCAAGGTTTATCGACCTGTATCCATTAACAGGGTTGCTAAAATATATATGGATACACTCACCGCTTTGAGCATAGAGATATATATGGATCTGGCTTTCCTCACTGCCTGAATATTCGAAATGCACTGTCTCCTCTATGCTTCCCTGCTCTGAAGGATTGATATTTTCATCTATTATTTCTACCCTGTCTGTTCCCCTGTTATTGTAGCGGACAATATCTTCATACACGTGGACTCTGGTTATTTCTTTTTCTTCTTCTCCATCCAGCAATCCGGTATTGTCAATTATCCAGCTTATTTTCAGGTCCATATGACATTCTTCGCCGTCTCCATTCTTATGCCATTTGGTGAAAATATATCTCGGATTTTTTTCAATTGTTATTTCGCCATGTAATGGTGAGGTATAAAACCCGTCTTCAACCCAGATAGTTTGATATTCAAAATGGCTTGTGTCTACCCATTCCTGGGCGGTATAATACCGCCAATATCCGGATTGTACCACCTGTGAAGTATTAACCCAGACCCGTCTTGTCCTTGTTTCCCAATGTGATGTGTCTACACCTCTATAAGCAATATATGATTGCCAGTAGCCTGAGCTGATCCAGACATTATAATAATGTCTTACTTTCGCCTCTTGAAGATAGCATGTATATTTGATTGCATATACCCTTCCGCCATAACTCGGATTATAGTCTATGATATCCTTGTATGCTCTATATCTGTTCCCATTATAATTAATAATAACTTTTCCATCAGGTCTGGCTGCAAAAGAGTATACTCCCCATCCATATCTATTAGTCCCCACATATATAATTAGATTTGCAGATACCCAGGTCGTTATATCTCTATGCCTCCGTTCCCAGTGCGAGGTTCGGATCCACCTGCGATCTATATAGGGCATTTGCACAGATGATGTTACCCATATATTATACTCTTCAGTTCTCCAGTATCCCTGGCTTGCAGTATGGCTGGTATTTATCCATTCTTTTTTCTGGATATTTTTATAATAACCGTCCTGGACCAATACTTCTTTATTCTCCCAGTGAGATGTATCTACCCAGATTTCTTCTTCGTCTGAAGAATCGACTTTTATCCAGTCTTCAGCATATAAGTAGCTTGAAAATGTTAATGTTATTAATATTATTATTAATATTAAGAATAATATTATTTTGGTAGTCATCTCTATTCTTTTCATTTTGTTTATAAAATTTTAGCGGGAAAAAAAATCTAATTGATTGCTAATACATTTTGATATAGGGTCTTTATATCTACTATCACAAACTCGAACATTCTTTCCCCTAATTTTTATTAAATCCATAGTACTACTAATCATTTCTGTATTTACTGAAATCCTGTCATTAATGCCATTAATATTTTCCGAGCCATATTCATCCAAATAAAAAATTAGTTCATAATCTTCTACATCTTCATAATCAAAAAAAGAATCCTCTGGATCACCGTCTAAACATTCCTTATCTACGATAAAAACAATCTTTTCATCATCAACATCACTGATAACTCCCTTATAGAAACGGTAATATATCACCTCCGACCCTACTGTATCTTCATAGAAAATTACTTCTTCACCATCAATGGTGCCGGTCTTTCTTTCCATTTTTACCGATACCTCATTTCCTTCCCCATCGATAAAGGTCTCGTAGATATACTCGGGATAATCATCTTTCTCTTCTGCCCCGTCGCCATCTGATGACAACCGGTCCTTCACCAGACCAATAGCCCTTTCCATCAGGCCGGTCCTAATCAATACCAGTACCAATATGATAATACTGAATACAATGAAAATATTTATTATTCTTCTCTTAACCATCTTTTTTAGTCTTTCTTATTTTTCTCAAACTATGGCTGTATTCACTTTATTCTTTTTCCTCTATCTGCATCACACTGCTTCCGCTCACTTTAAAAGAACTGCTGCCGCTTTCTGAAATAGGCAATATTTTTGAAAAAAATAAAGGAACATCATAGAAAACATTTATTTGCACGCTGTCTCCCGGAGAATTACCTGTTGTATTAATTTCAATACTTAACTGTTCCTGTAGATTCCACCCGGGCATAGATCCTGATGCATAGGATATCACTGCATTTATAGCGTCCACCTCAGGATTGTCTGACAGAGTAGCTGCTCGGGCTGCCTCATATGAAGCAGAATTTACCGCTATCTTTGCATTTAACAAAAAACCGAACTGTATGATACCTGCCAGAATCAATATCAATACTGGCATTATCAGAGCAAATTCCACAAGCACGCTTCCCTTTTCAGATTGAATTATCGTTTTTTTCATCTTCTAAATACTTATCTAGATCAATTAAAGGCTATCTACAATTGATTGAAAAACAGATTGTAATCTCCCGCCAAGTGCAGTCACAACAGCAATACAAACAATCACTACAAGGGCGATATATAATGCTATTTCAATCAATGTCGCCCCTTTTGAGCTGAAAACTATCCTTTCGTATATGTCTCTAAGAAAATTCATTCTTCCTCCTTTATCTATTATTCACATTATTAATTAAAAATCATCTTCAATTGCGGTATTACCGGCAATAAAAATAAAAGCATCATCGGTATGAACATAAATATAAATATTATCAGCATCAGGCTGCTCTCTAATCTTTCAGCTCTTATCTTTATCTGATCTCTTTGATTCTCCCTTATTGTTTTTGATAGCTCTTTTAATACTCTATTGATAGGATTTCCAATCGAATCTGATTGGATAATGATCTTGATAATAGTTTTAAATTCATTACAAAAGGAAAGTTTCGCTATTCCAAAATATGCAGTCTTTCTGCTTTTCCCCTCATATATCTTAATCTGTGCAATCTTGAAGAGCTGGCTTATTTCACCTCTATAATTATTAGAATAATAGTTTATAGCCTGATCAAGACTTAATCCCGCTTTAATAAGTGATGATAAAATATCCAGAGACTCCGGAATCTCACTTAATATGCTTCTGCTAATTCTCTTTATCCTGCTTTTCGATATCTCAGATGGTAGAAAAAACATAATCAAAGAGATTGATAAAGCTATCAGTAAAAAATTAGTTCCTATAAAAAAACCCAGTATCAGAAAAATAATTAGAACACTCAATGATAATATCGTTCGAAAAATCAATAAACCTTCCAGGGATTTGATCCTCACACCCAGTATCCGTAAAGAATCTCTCTCCTCTAAAAATAGTTTTATTGTAGATAATCTGCTTTCTTTGTTTTGTTTATCAGTAATGTTTTCGGCATAATTCTCGATTCTTTTCATCAAAGACCTTGTATTTACATTTCTGGAATTGAAGAAACATAAAAATATGAATGATGAGATTAGCAATGACAGTATAAATAATATCCAGTTCATTTTACCCGCCTGCTTTCATTCTGATAATTTACCATTCTATTTATAAGGAAAATACCTATTGCATTGCTTAAAATCACATAGGCCAGAGAGATGAGGCCAAATCCGGAAAATAGGATTTCGATTATGTTTCTATTAATAAGAACAACGGCTATGATCGCCATAATGGGTATTAGCATTATCAGATAAGCAGTATATTTGGGTCCTGTACTTAAAATTTTGATATAATTATCTATATTTTTCTTTTCTCTTAAATAATCAATTTGATCGTTTAAAAAACTTATTAGATCAACACCCTTATCATTGGCAATAATTAGACCTGTTAAAACTACTTCTATTGGGTAACTGCTGTTTCTTTTTATCATATTTTTTAGAGCCTCGCCCAGTAAAAGTCCTTTTCTGGTATCATTTATTACTATTTCAAAATCCTTTTTTAATGGATGCTCTGCTTCTAAAACTGTTTTTTCAAGACTGTTTAGTATATTGGGATAACTATATAAATTTCCTTTAAAATCCAATAAAAATTGCTCAAGTTGTGTTTCTTTTTTTGAATTCTCTCTTTTCCTCCTGATATTTATGGAAATAAAGAGAATAAAAGCTGTAAACACTGAAAGTATAATAGATATTATTGGGTTTGGTGCATTAAAGATACCTATGATAATAATGATTGATAGCAGAATCGATACTAGAATAAAGAACTCGTCGTTTTCCATATGAATATTGTTCTTTTTTAGCCATAACTTCATCCTGTCCGCAATGTCACTCCTCTCTTCTTTGTTATCAAAAGAGGACATATCCTTAGTGAGCCTTAATATCCTTCTAATATAATTTTTTCTTCTCTCAATGAAGTATAAAACAGCGGCTCCAAAAATATAGATAAGACCGAGGAAAAAAATTGAAGATATAATTATAGATATTCTAATTTGTAACCTCCTTCCTTATCCAGTTCATCATCCATGATGACGATTTCCTTTAATTTTCTATTACAAATATTGAAATCTTCATCTTTTTCAAATTCCAAATATAATATGACATCTATTGCTCTTGATATCATCCGTCTGACGACTTGATTCCCAATATTTTCTTTATACTCCATTGTTAGAGTCTCTAACCTTATAAATGCATCATATGCTGAATCAGCATGAATGGTGCCAAAACTGCCTTTGTGGCCTGTATTTAGAGCCTGCAGCATTTGGTAGGCAGCCATTGAATTTCGTACTTCTCCTAAAATTATCCTATCGGCTTTCATTCTTAATGTCTCAAATAGTAATTTATCCTGAGTTATCTCATTATCAATCTCTCTGGATTTTGATCTTGTGCTTAATTGCCTTACATATGGATGCTCTTTCAATCTTATCTCTGGAACATCCTGAATTATGCTGATAAATTCACTTTTTGGAATTAGTTTTGCAAGCGTATTTAACAGTGTGGTTTTTCCTGAGCCCATTGCCCCGACTATCAATATATTTTTTTGTTCAGAAACAAACTTCCTTAATAGATCACTTCTTGCAGAGTCAAACATATTCAGCTTCAACAGGTCCTCCAGTTTGAAATCTATACAATTAAAGACTCTTATTGAAATATAGATCCTGTCAGCTGCTGGAGGTATGACAACTGAGCACCTGCTTCCATCATATAATTCTGTATTCAAAAAAGGAATCCTTTGATCAATTGTTTTGCCTGTACGATTTTTGATTCTATCAATTATCAAATACACATCCTCAATTGTTTTAAATACTTCTCCCAGATACTCCTTCCTTCCATTTTTGATTATTATCATTTCTTTGTCCTGGATAAAAATATCGGTGATATCTTTATCCTGCAGATACTGCTCAAGCAGACCAAGTCCAAATATCTCTGCAAGTGCATGATTTAATAAGTCATCATCTACCTGATAAGATAAGTATGGATATTTTTCCTGAATTTTTTTTGTTAGGATAATATATAATTTATCTTTAAATTCTTCCCTATTGAAAAATATATTATTGAGAAGAAAATCATCTTTCTTGATATCATTTTTTATATTTTGTATAAGTTCCCTTTTTGTCCCATCATTAAGGGTACGGTTATCAAACATCCTATCCTTCAACATTTTTGGTGCTCCATATCAATATTTTCTAAAGTTTTACAGATCTGTTTAAAAAATTTTGTTCTTAATATCTTGTGTTCATTAAGAAGAATGTGACTTTTATTGAATTTTCTATCAAAATATATTAGTGACTCTATTGGAAAATTTAATATTTTTGATATTTCCCAAATATGTAAAAATGAAAAGAATTTTTTCTTATTTATTATTATTTTAAATTTTTCTCTGTCTATCATAAATCTTGAATTGAGAATATCCAAAAAGTTAAAAACTCTTGCAACACTTTCCATAGTGCTGTCGCTTATCACTAAAAACATATTTGAAACCCTAAAAAAATCCAGCAAAACTCCGCTTAATACTGTCTGGGTATCTATGATAATATAGTCATATTCTTCTATTATTATTTTTATAAAACTATTAACTGCATCGCTTTTAATGTTTTCAGCTATTATGGGATCTGAAATCCCCTTCAAAACATCCAGATTGCTATTGATACTTTTAATATATTTTTTATATTCTCTTTGAAATCTAATTGCCATCTCCAGAGACATTTCCATGTCGATATCAAATAGTGTTCCAAAATCACCAGGGGAGCAATCAAGTTCCAGTAATAGAGTTTTCTTTTTCATTACTTTTGAAAAATACAATGACGCGCAACATGCAATAGAAGTCTTTCCTACTCCTCCTTTATTTGAAATAACAGATAAAATCTGTTTTTTATTATTAATAATGTCCACGGGCCTATTGCTTTCATCATATTTATTTAAGACTCTTTTGGAACCATTTAAATTAATAGTCAGGGATTCTTTCATTTGATAATGGAATTAGATTTTTTCAAAAATAATCTTATACTTGCTGTCAGCAGTTAACCTCGCAATTATTGGCGCTTCTTCTAATCTACACTTGAGGTACAGATTTAAAGTCTTGCTGTCATTATTAATTAAAATATTATTATTGCTTTTGTCCATATCTTCCTGCAAATTGACTATCTCAAGATTTCTTATCACTATTTGACCATCAACAGAAATGATATTTTCTGAGAGATTAAAAGTATTCATTTCAATATAGCTTCCAGATAAATATCCCGCATTATTAGATTCGGAAAGATATTTGCTCGCACCATCATCAGAATTGTTCATTCCAATATCAAAATTTTCTAACAAAAAATCTTTATCTTTAAATGTAGAAACAACTGAAATAACATCACCATTTTTTAATTTATCAAGAATTGGCTCAGAGTGTTGAATTTTAATGGCTATCACCACATCTCCGTCATCTAAACTGCTCAGTATATTCTCATTTTGACTATTCTGGCCAAACATATCCTTCGAAATATAATCATTCTCTTTTCTATCAATATTTATAATATTTCCAATTATTCCCTCTGCTGATAATAAATAATCTTCGGGAAGAGAATTTTTATAGTATTCCTTATAAGCCAATTCATCTCCTGTTATCTGGGTGCCAGCTTCAATATCTATAGCTGCCACTATTATTTTCTCCCTATCAAGGTAGTTATTTAATAAAAGGTAGAAGGCCAGTCCAATAATAATCGCTCCTGTGATAGCCAGAATAAGATATCTCTTATAATAATTTTTCATTTTTTCCTTTTCTAATTTGTTAATAATTCCATTACTTTATTTGTTAAATCAAAAAAGATCGGCTTATTTTCAAATTCAAAATCAGAGAAATCTGTTTTCTTTCTCAGAAGACCGTTTTCCTCGATAACAGCATAATCGTCTAAATTAAAAAAACTGCTTATATGCGAATCTAATAAATCAAGTCCATTCTGCTTGCTGTACATATTAAAAACTAGAAGTTTTTCCAATCCTTTATAAAGATATCTATTGTTTATTTTTATTAATCTACCTATGCTGCCGACTGACAGGTCTGAAACAAGTATCAGCAAATCAGCCAGGTCGATTGCTCCCAGCCACATATCACCTAAATGATTGGGCAGGTCGATTATTAATATGTGGTATTTCTTCTTTGCAATATCGGTAAGACAATATATATCCTGCAATTCAATTTTTTTTGATTGCTCAAATGTAGGTGGAGGTTGAAGTATGTCCAAATTTTCTCTAAATCTGATCACTGAATTATCAAGCGATTCCCTGCTATAGCCGTCTAGAAAATTTAAAATATTAGGAGTTTTGGGAATATTTAAATAGTAGCTTATGTCTCCACCACCTTCGCTAAAATTTAAATCGATTAATAATATTGATAAGTCTTTTAATATTGAACTTAAAAATAATCCAATAGTGGTACTTCCGACACCGCCTTTAGCTTTTGCCAATACTATGACTTTTTGTTTGATTATTTTTAAATTCGCCTGCTTTAATTCTTTAAACTTGCTATTATTCAATGCAGCCTTTTCTGGAACAGTATTTCTAAAATGGCCATCTTTATTATTGCCAGCCATGTAATTTGCTGATTTTCCTATTCTCCTTATATTTGAAGGTGATGATTCCTTACTTTTTAACCTCTTTGAAACTTTTTTGTTTTCATATTCCTTTTTTATCTCCTCTTCTCTTGCTATTTTCTTACTACTATTTTTAATACTTGTTGTTTTATCTTTATAGCCTGGCAAATTTAATTTTGTATTTTTAAATATTCTTTTTTCCCCGCTCAAAATCTGTTTAAATGTTCTCTTAAGAAATGGCGTATTCTTTTCATCTTCGGCTATCTTTCTTTTCTGTTCAATTTCTAAAGTTTTTTCAACTTCCATAAGATCTATTGGGTATTTAATATCTCTCCCAAGAATAAATACTTTTATGCGCTTTTTGTTTGTTCTCTTAATAATGCTGTTTAAGTTTGAGATTTTGTTACTTATTAAGACTGTATCAATTTTTTCGTATTCGAGAATAAAATTAACAGCAAAGTCGCTACTGAGAAATATTGTACTATACCGGTCGCTTAGCACCTTTAATTCTTCAAATGTTTTCAGATCAGTATCAGCAATAATCACTTTGAGTGACTCTGTTTCTTTACTCATATTTATATATATACGTTTATAATCTTTTACACTATTCAGTAATTGAATAATAATTCATATTGTGTTTAAATAGAATAATTAATATTGTATTTTATGTCAATATATTTTATAT
>CBEVGD010000027.1:0-18585 GCA_965549355.1 uncultured bacterium
CATCATCCTTTGCAAGCTTTTTCAGAGAATTCACTATAAGCTGCTTTGATCCCCGGTATTCCCTTATGACACTTTTTATACTTACAAGATCACCTTCAGAAAAATCTCCGGCTTCCAGAAATACTTCGGTCCAGAGAATGCCTTCTATGGTCCCGGTTCTGTCCTGAAGAGTCACCGTACAGTAGTCTTCCCCATTCTTTTTCTTTTTTGCCTGTTTGTCAGATATTATAAAAGTAGAATCGGTACTATCTCCCACTTTCATATCAGTAATAAATTGTTTTTTATTCATATGCATTTTTTATCCCGTATTTTTTAAGATTTATATTTTATTTTAACTTTTCAATATCCCATGCTTTAAAATAGTCCAGGGACTTATAGTCAGTCATGTCATAATGTATGGGGGTGATCGAGACATACCCGCTTTTAACAGCCATATAATCAGAATCCTTGCTGACATTCTTTTCTATGGATTCCCCATCCATCCAGTAATAATCCCTTCCGCGCGGGTCCTGCCTTTTAACGAAATTATCCCGGAACCCTGTCTCGCCCTGTACCGTTATCCTGGTTCCTTTTATCCTTTCTTTATCAATATTCGGGACATTGATATTTAATAGCGTACCTTTTGGCAGGCCTCCGTTTTTAAGGATTCTGGCAGCTATTTTTACTGCAAATTCAGAAGCATATTCGTAATCAGGATTTATCCAGTCATCCACTGATACAGCAATTGAAGATACTCCGCATACCGTACCCTCGGTAGCAGCTGAGACCGTCCCCGAATAAATGATACCTTCCCCCAGATTGCCTCCCCTGTTTATTCCCGATATCAAAAGGTCCGGCAGGTCCTCGAGTATGGCCCCTATCGCAAGCTTTACACAGTCGGCAGGTGTCCCGTCCACTGCGCAGCCAAAGTATTCCCCTTCCTGGTAATCCTCTCTAACAGATATAGGCCGGAACACAGTAATGGCATGGCCCACTGCGCTGTTCTCCTTATCCGGGGCAATGACCTTTATATCAAATCTGCCATCTTCTTTGAGTGCCCTATATAGCGAGTAGATACCTTCTGCATCAATGCCGTCATCATTTGTGAGGAGTATGGTTTTTTTATTTATCTTCATCCTTTGATTTCCGGTTCAATAAAAGATTTCATTATAATTACTGCTTTTTAATTATTGTATAATTTATGAATTCATAATTCCAGAATAAATAAAGGATCAAATTATGATAAAATAATTATAGCAAAGATACTAATTTTTTTAGCATATAAGGGGAAGGTCTTATGGGAAAATTCGATCTTGCAGGTAAAACAGCAATTATCACCGGAGCAACAAAAGGAATAGGACTGGGAATAGCAAAGGCTTTTGCCGAAAACGGCGCAGAACTTGCTTTGATTGGAAGAGATGTTAAAAGCGGGGAGAAAGCTCTGTCGGAGATAAAAAATATTTCAAAGAAAAGATCTATGTTTTACAACTGTGACGTTGGGGAGTATATTCAGGTCAAAAAGACCTGTGACCTGATATTATCAGATTTTAGCAGGGTTGATATCCTTGTATGCAATGCGGGCTGGACAGTAAGGGCTCCGCTCAAAGATATGGATATAAAGATATGGGATAAGGCAATAGCCGTAAACCTTAATGGGGTATTCTATTTTATTAGAAGCCTTATTAACTCAATGCTTGATAATAAATATGGCAATATAATAATAGTGGGCTCCAGTGTTACATGGAACGGTGCCGGGGGCGGTTTGCATTACCCTGCAACCAAAGCAGCGCTTTCTGGAATTATAAAGGGACTCTCATATGAATTCTTGTCTCAGGGCATAAGAGCCAATATAATATCTCCGGCACTGATAGATACTCCAATGCTCAGAGAGAGGTACCCCGATGATGAAAAGACCAATAAGATGCTTGCGGCCCAGGTCCCTGTGGGAAGGATAGGAAAACCGGAAGATATTGGAAATCTTGCATTGTTTCTCGCCTCGGATGAATCCGGATATATCGTGGGCCAGGAAATAGTGGCCGATGGGGGAAGGATACTATACAAGCATCCGGCAGGGAGCTAGAAGCCTGTCCGGGAGGAAGGAATAGTAAGGGCAGCTCCAATAGATAATGCATAGCTTCGGTCTTAATGACTGCGGTAAAAGCTTAAAAACAGCGATGAGTGGAAAAGGCAATATTAAAGCAATGATCGATCCGTAAAGGAGATAAGATGAAAAACAGGGCAGCTTTTATGACAGATCTTCACAGTATTGAGATAATGGATACAGACGTCCCAAAACCTGCTCCGGATGAGATACTGGTGAGAGTAGAATATGTAGGTATATGCGGATCTGATGTGCATTTCTATGAAGCTGGAAAAATAGGAGACTTTATTGTAGAGCCTCCCTTTATTCTGGGCCATGAAACAGCGGGAATAGTAGAAGAAGCAGGCTCTGCTGTGTCCGGCTTTGAGCCAGGAGATAAAGTAGCATTGGAACCATCTGTTCCCTGCAGGAACTGTTCCATGTGCAGGCAGGGTAAATATAATCTCTGCCCCGATGTCGCGATGATGGCAGCTCCGCCCTGTAACGGAGCTCTTACTAAATACCTTGCCCACCCGGCCGCATTTTCATATAAGCTCCCCGGCAATGTCTCCACTATGGAGGGTTCGCTAATAGAGCCTCTGGCGGTGGGGCTTCATGCGGCGGCTCAGGGAGGGGTGGCCCTTGGGGATAGCGTTACTATCCTTGGAGCCGGATGCATAGGGCTTGCATCTCTTCTATCTGCTAAAGGTGCCGGAGCAGGAAGGATCTATGTAGCTGATATTGAAGATAAAAGACTGGAGTTTGCTAAAAAGCTCGGAGCTACAGAAATCATCAATGCAAGAAATGCCGATACCGTAGAAGAGATAAAAAAACTGACTGGCGGCACAGGAACAAATAAGGTAATAGAATGTGCGGGCAGTCCTGTGACCATAGCTCAGACTCCCCATCTTGTATCAAAAGCAGGCACCATAGTGCTTGTTGGGATGTCCCTACAGAATAAGATCAGCTATGACCTTATGCAGCTAATCCTAAAAGAAGCATCTCTTGCCACTGTATTTAGATATAGAAACAAATACCCTGTTGCAATTGAAGCTATTGCGAGCGGAGCCATAAAGATAAAGGATATAGTGACCCATACCTTTGACTTTGAAGAGACCGGGAAGGCTTTTGATTTTGTGATTGAAAATCCTTCGGATGTAGTAAAGGCTGTTATAAAAGTAAGTTAGATGATTGATGTGCGGTAAGGGCCGGGGATCTATCAATTCGCGGAAATATCATAAAGGACTTAATATTCTATTGCCAATTTCTTCAAAATAGCTATAATCAATAATTTTTGGGATTTTTTAATATCACAAAAGTTTTGTAAAGGAGCCATATGAAATTGGGGATAGTGGGACTGCCCAATGTAGGAAAAAGTACATTATTTAATGCCATAACCAGGGCAGGAGCGGATACCGCTAATTATCCTTTCTGCACCATTGAATCAAATATCGGAGTAGTAACAGTTCCTGACCGACGGCTTGGAAAACTGGCAGAAATATATAAACCCAAAAAGGAGACTCCGGCAATAATAGAATTTATGGATATAGCAGGGCTGATCAAAGGGGCAAGCAAAGGCGAGGGCCTTGGCAACAGATTTTTATCATATATCCGTGAAGTCGATGCCATAATCCAGATGGTCAGATGTTTTGAAGATAAGAATATCGTACATGTTTCCAGCAAGATAGACCCTTTGGATGATATAAATACAATAAATCTCGAGCTTATCTTCGCTGATCTTGAAACCCTGGAAAAGAAAATAACGGTACTGGAAAAAATAGTAAAAAGCGGTGATCTCAAAAACAAAAAGGAATCAGAGGTACTGAAGCACATAAGAAATAACCTTGAAAACGAGATCCCGGTAAGAAATATGCATCTGGACCGGGACGCAGCCGAAATAATAAGACCATTATTTTTGTTAACGGGAAAGCCGGTAATATATGCCGCAAATATTTCCGAAGAAGATATCGGCAAAGAGACAGCAGAAATGCCTCTGGTGCAAAAAGTAATAGATTTTGCAGAAAAAGAGAATTCGGAGGTCGTGGCAGTCTGCGCAAAGATAGAGGAAGAGATTGCCCGGCTTGATATCGAAGAAAAAGAGATTTTTATGAAGGAGATGGGCATAGAGATGTCCGGCCTGGATAACCTTATAGAAGCATCATATAAGCTGCTTGGCCTTATTAGTTTTCTTACCGCCGGCCCTCAGGAAGTACGGGCCTGGACCATAAAAAAAGGTGACAAAGCTCCCAGAGCGGCAGGCAAGATCCATACAGATTTTGAGAGGGGCTTTATACGAGCAGAGATCATACCCTGCGAAAAGCTCCTTGAACTCGGGTCATTTAATACTGCAAAAGAAAAAGGTATGGTAAAGGTAGAAGGCAAAGACTATATGGTAAATGATGGAGATGTCGTCTTGTTCAGGTTTAATGTGTGATTTTACCTTCTTCCCAGCCTTTCAAATATAACTGCTATGCCTGCTATTACCAGCGCTATCAGGCCAATCCCGATTATTTTCCATATTAGAGGGGTCTCAACCATTGTACGCAGCTCCAGGCTGTCATTTCCATCTTCGCTGGATACATTAAACCTGATATTGTAGTTTCCGGCAATGGTCCTCTCCGGGGGCATTATAGTGACTTTCACTTCAAGCTCTTCCCCTACTGAAAGGACATCAATATTATCTTCAAGTTCTACCAGCCATCCTTCCGGCTCTCCCGAAGAACTTAATTTTATATCTTCAACAGGCGCGGTACCTGTATTCTTCAGGATAAGAATATAAATATTTTCTTTTCCGGCCGTTACTTCAGTATTTAATCTATCTTTGAAAGGCAGATCTGTGGGAGCAAAAAGCTCCAATTTTCCATCAGGTTTGACGATACCGGTAAACTCGGCAGAACCTTCCAGCATATCTCCTTCTTCTGCCGATTTAAGTATGACCTTAAAAATATATTCTCCCGGCTCCTGTTCTACCATTGGCCGGCATTTTATCTTCAATACCTCTGCAGCCCCCGGATTCAACCTTAGCAGAGGGATATTTATTGCACTGGAGCCGGGATTTATATCCATCGACCATCCCGGAGAAAATTCTTCCACTATCTCAAAGAATTTTTCTTCTTCCCCGTCAAACATAACGCTTACTTCGAATTCAAAAATTGTTCCTTTTGAACCAAATGCGCTTACCTCGCTATAGGCAATATCAAAATCAAGCGTTTCCCCTTCCCCGGCAAAAACAAGGGAAGGCATCGCCAGCATAAAAGTAAAGATAATAAATATTAGTGATATAATAAGCAACAATCTTCCTTTAAGCTTTCTCACTCCTGCATCCTCCTGTGAATCATTTTGTATTTTCCGCATACAGATCCTGTAAAGCAAACTTTTTACAATGTAATATATTAACACAAATTCCGCTTAAGTTTAAAAGATAATTCATGCTGCAGAATAAACCGGACAGGAAAAACATCTATCTTCCCTGCTGACAGATCGTACTGATATTATGTTAATTGTCGTTCTGTGGCTGGCTATACTCTAAGAAGAAGCCTATCCCTTATTCTTCCTCTCCACTATATATTCCTCTATCTCTGTCATGGAGTCCGAGAACTGCTCTCTTGTCATAATAAAGGAAGTATGGTCCACAAAATCTTCTCTTTTGATCCCGCCTGCCTCATATCCCTGCATAAAGTACGGTATCTTCTTTAGCCTGGACATAATCCCGGCGGGAACAGGCTCTTTCATCTGGCCATAGATCTCTTTCCCGTCACAAATGGTCATAAAATCATCAATAATCTCGGGGTTCAACGTATATACCATATTGCCGCCAGCGACTTTCTCTATATGATATACATTGCCCTCGCCAGGCCCCGGCCTTGCGGAACATAGAAGTAATTTTGAACTATATCCATTGGATGGATTATTAAGTACCTGATGAGCTTTTTTGGCTATGGCAATACCTGACCACCTTTTAAGTTCCTCTGTAAGCTCTATTCCGGCCGATCCGGCGCTCTCCTCAAACTCAGGTCTTTCTTCAAATCTTCCTATCATAATGGTTATCACAGATCTCCATTTTGAGTAGTCGATTTTATTCTTCCTGCCATTTTCAAGGCCGGCTTTTACTGCCTCTGCAACTGCAACTACCTGCGGTATATGAAATACAAGCGTCTCATTTGTAGGTATCCCCATTGATGTGAGTATCTCTGTAAGGTATATCCCTTCATAGGAACCCGGGCACTTTACCATGATATTATCTGAAAGCTCTTTTAATTCCAGGGCCTGATGCAGCATCTTTTTAATATCGGTCACAAGCCTCGGGTCCACCTGAGCAGAAACATAACCCTTTTTATAGCCGGATTTTTCAAATAGCGGTATATAAAGTGCCGCACCCTTTTTCGTTATCTCCTTATATGCCTTCCAGGCAAGGAGGTAGTCGCTTTTATCTCTATTTCCTTCTATTATCTCATCTACTATAGGGGCCGCCATGTCAGGAAGCAGATCAAGCACCTCCCTTGTAAATTTGGGATTTGTGGTCACTCCATCAAAGAGGGTGTCCTGTGGATTTCCGGTATCAAATAGTACTTTGAGCTGCTTCTCAAGCTTTTCTTTTCTTGAAGGTTCCGCCTTTTCAAGCATCTCCTTTTTCCATATATCGAATATAAGGGGAGATGAATCCCACCATAGTTCCATATTATCTGATGTTTCAGATAATCGCTGCATTGCTGATTTTTCATATTCAGGCATTTTTATCCTCCCACACCATATAGTCATAATTAGTATTCTTTAAGATAAAAGGCCCTTTACAGCAGCTATAATATCCTTTTTATGGGGTATTGAAGCCTTTTCAAGGGTCGAGTTATATGGTATGGGAGTATTCAGTCCCGCTACTATCTTTACGGGTCCGTCTAACCAGCCAAAAGCCTTTTCAGTGACTTTTGCAGATATATCTGAAGCAATCGATCCTCTCTTGCATGCTTCTGTCACCGCTACAAGACGTCCTGTCTTTTTCACAGAATCTATTATGGCATCAAGGTCAAGGGGGACAAGGGTCCTGGGGTCGATCACTTCACAGCTTATACCTTCCTTCTCAAGATCAGATGCAGCCTCAAGGGCCTTAAAAAGCATATTGGAATATGCTACTATAGTGATATCTTTACCTTCCCTCTTAATATCAGCCTTGCCGAAAGGTATAGTATATTCTTCTTCAGGTACTTCGCCCTTTAGAAGGTATATCATCTTATGCTCTATAAAGATCACTGGATTATTATCCCTGATCGCAGTTTTTAGAAGTCCCTTTACATCATAAGATGTGGCGGGCATGACTACTTTAAGGCCCGGAATATGATAAAACCATGCTTCAAGACTCTGTGAATGCTGGGCAGCTACTCCTCCTCCTGATCCGCCCTGGGTCCGGAGCACCATGGGAACATTGATGCTGTCCCCTGTCATATACCTTATCTTTGCAGCCTGGTTTACTATCTGATCCATCGCCAGAGCCGCAAAGTCCACAAACATCAGTTCTGCCACAGGTCTCTGTCCCGTAAGCGCAGCTCCTACAGCCGCACCTACTATGCCGACTTCAGATATAGGAGTGTTTACCACTCTTTCAGGACCATACTTTTCAAGAAGGCCCTTATAAGCGCGGAAAGCACCGCCGTATACCCCGATATCTTCTCCTATTAAAAATACACCGGGGTCCCTGTCCATCTCTTCGATTACTGCTTCTTTTATTGCTTCTCTATATTCTAACTCTGCCATTATTTTCCTTTCAGTCTATATATCCAAAATTATATTTGTTTTACTTCTTCCAAAAATAGATCAAGATCAGGCTCCGGGCTCTTCCTTGCAAATTCCAGCGAGCTTTCCACATCTTTTATTATTTTTTCTTCCATCTTCGTGATATCTTTTTTTGTAAGGATCTTTTCTTTAATGAGCTTATCTTTAAAGATGATTACAGGATCTTTTTCCTTCTTATAGTATTCCGACTCTTCCTTTGTCCTGTATTCTGCAGGGTCATTTGGATGATGGCCGTAAAACCTGTAGGTCTTAGCCTCGATAAGGGATGGCCCCTTGCCGTCTCTTGCATGTTTTACAGCCTTCTTTACTGTATCATATACTTCAATGGTATCGCTTCCTTCGATTATATGTCCGGGTATGCCATAGGCGCAGGCACGCTTTCCTACATCCTCACCGGCCACTGAATCAAGGGAACTCATGGATATGGCATAGAGATTGTTCTCACATATAAATATCACAGGAAGCTTAAATACTGCAGTCATATTAAGCGCCTCATGGAACACTCCATTATTGGCAGCTCCATCTCCAAAAAAACACAGGACCACTTCGCCTTTTTTCCTCATCTTGCAGCTAAACCCGGCACCGATCGATATCGGGATGCCTCCTCCTACTATCCCATTGGCTCCCAGCATCTTAAGCCCGGTATCTGCAATATGCATTGAGCCGCCTCTTCCTTTACAGTATCCGGTAGCTTTTCCCAGCAGTTCTGCCATCATCTTATTTAAGTCTGCTCCCTTGGCTATACAGTGTCCGTGGCCGCGGTGGGTGGATACTATATAGTCTTCAGGCTCTATTGCAGCGCATGCTCCCACAGCAACTGCTTCCTGCCCCACATAAGGATGCAGATAACCTCCGAATTCTCCGGCCTGGTACATCTTTATGGTTCTTTCTTCAAACCTTCTTATTGTTATGAGGTCCTTTAACATCTTAAGCTTCAATTCTTTTGTTATTTTTGGCATATAGCTCCTCTTTGACTTTGTTAAGCTTCCATTCTATATAATATTATAATGATATTTAAATGCAATATTATGTTTGTATGCAATATATTGCATTTTTAAATACTAATCTATTTTTATCTTACTGGCTTTTCTCAAAATGACATGGCTTTATTGACACTTGATCTGAAAAGCTTAAGGAATATTTTTGATCGGTCAGGATATTTCCATGATCTTTTCTGCAGCATTACTGTCTGTTATTAGAATGTTAATATAGCTGCCCCTGATAGCACCCAGTATAGCTTCTGCTTTGAGCTCCCCGCCGGCTATTCCTATTGAATAGGGAACTCCTAAAAGCTCCTTTACCGGCATGGCGATTATCCTTTCGGATAATTTGCTGTCACAGGTCCTGCCCTTTATATCAAAGAAGTGTGAATATACATCACCGACTGCTCCATTGCCTTTAAGGGATTCCAGTTCCAATCCACTTATATGTCCGGTTTTGACAAGAGTCGATATCACCCGGGGATACATCGCTCCTATGCCCACCATTGCAATTGTAAGCTTTGAAAAATATTCAAAAGTCTTCTTTATTGATGTCTCCCTGAGCAGCATATCATGCATCTTTTTTGAATCTACTATAGATGGAGCATATAGAAGATGCGGATTTACTCCGAATTTTGATGCGAATCTTCTGGTTATATCATGGCAATTCAGGTCTATTGAGAGCTCATGGCTCCCACCCGTTATCTGTACGACCTTTACTTTCCGGTTCATCTTGGAAGGCAGATGGTTGATGACCTCATTTATTGTCGTTCCCCAGGATACTCCGATTATGTCTTTTTCTTTAATTATGTCCAGCAGATACCTTGCTGCTGCCTGACCTATTTTTGATTTTAATTCAGCATCTGAAAGGCCAAAATTCTCAACCACGATCACTCTTTTAAGATTAAATCTCTTTTCCAGCTTTTCTTCCAGCTCAGAGATATTCTTTGTGGGATCGATTATGTTTATCTGGACCATTCCAGAATTTAATGCTTTTTTGAGTATGCGGTTGACCTGGTATTTGGATATTTTTAACCTCCTTGCAATACTCTCCTGCTTGAGGTTTTCCTTATAATATAGGCTGGCTACCTTTACCATTAATTTTGTATCATAAGACATAATACGGCATCCTCCATAGTTTTAATTATTATATGCAATTATTTGCAAACTCGCAATATAATATTAGTACAGATGTCCGTATTTGGATTTTTTTGATAGATCAATACAGCCCGCACTATAAGCTGCAGACTTATTTTTTACCCGTTATACTTATAAATCTATTATATGCCCCATCCCATTCTGCTGTCTCTCTGGGACTATATTCATATGTCTTTGAAGAAGCTCGGTTCAGTCTCCTGCCTTCTTCTATGCTGTTTATCTCGCCATCAGCTTTAAGCTGCATCAAGAGATTGCCGACAGCTGTGGTTTCCATTGGTCCCGCAATGACAGGTTTCCCCGTAGCATTAGAGATCCACTGACACAACAGCCTGTTCTGTGTCCCTCCCCCTACGAGATGGAGCAGCTCCAACTTTTGTCCGCTAAATCTCTCCAGAAGTTTGAAGTAATGCTTGAATTTGAGGGAAAGGCTCTCATATACACATCTTGAGATCTCACCTATGGAGTCCGGTTTTTTCTGGCCGGTATCCTGGCAGTAATCTCTAATGACTTCCGGCATATCAGCCTGGAGTCCTGCAAATTGGCTCTGATCCACATCAATAAATGAAGTAAATGGAGCAGCATCCTTCGATAGCCCTACGATCTCGTCCCAGGATATTTCCTTTTCCTTTAACCATCTCTCCCGGCACTGCTGTATGATCCAGAGCCCGTTTATATTTTTTACAAATATATTCGTATCTTCTACTCCGGCTTCATTAGAAAATACTGAATCATATATATCATCACTAATAAGGACTTCTTTATTTTCAATTCCAAGGCATGCCCATGTACCTATGCTCATAAATGCCCATTTTATATTCTTGTCGACTGCCGGTATGCCTGCCACCGCAGATGCAGTATCATGCATGGCCGGAGCTATCACCGGAAATGGGTCTATTTCAAGCTCCATGGCTGCTTTACTAGAAATATCCCCTACTTTCTGGCCCGGGTAAATATAGTCTGGAAAGATCTCCTTCGGCAGTCCGAGTCTTTCAAAGATGCTGTTTTCGATCTTTTTTGCTTTCTGATTATACAGCACAGTCGTGGTAAACCTTGTAAACTCATTAAATGTATTTCCTGTTAGAAAATAATTGAAAAGATCACCTATGGACAAATATGTTTTTGCATTGCTCATAGCTGTGGAATTGTTTATTTTCTGTGAATACAGCTGAAAAAGATCAAAAATAGGGTTGGTCCACGCACCCGTAAGCTCAAAGAGCTCCCTGTCTTCGATTATTTTAAAGAGGCTCTCAGAATCTTTCACACTCTGTTCATCCCTGTAATTTACAGGATTTGAGATCAGCTTTCCATTCTTATCAAGAAGCCCGAAATCAGCACCCCAGGTATCTATTCCAAGTGATCTTATATTGGCAAACTTCCTCTTTGAGACCTGTATCCCTATTTTCAGTTCTGAAAAGAGCCTCAAAAAATCCCAGTAAAGCATTCCTCCGGCAAATACGGGCCGGTTTTCAAACCGGTGCGTCACTTCCATATCAAACCCTGAACCGTCAAAACCTGCTACAGCGGCCCTTCCATTGCTGGCTCCAAAATCAAAGATCAAATAATTTTTTTTACTCATTTAAAAAATTATCCTCCCCGGTGTGCTCCAATAAATTTATATATGACTAATTAAATATATCAAGTCCTATGATTTACTTGCAATGGACGTCTGACTCTCTATTTTTTTGCCTGCAATTTCTTCAGGACCTCTTCAGTGATCTTATTGATCGTTTCCTTTTAGTCATCTTTTTCACTACTGCCATATTTTGTCTCATTGCCAACCATGGCCGATCTGGCATTTATATGCACTTAGCGGTCTGGTATTTGACAATTTCCATCAGTATTTAATTTTAACATAATAATAAAAGATTATTACCGGCAGAAATTGCACCTGTCTACGGAAGTCTGTCTGTGGTCTGGATTTGACGATTCGGATTCCTGGGTCCCTATAAAAATCTCAAGCTATTTATTATTAAGGCTATCGGGGATAATGCTCATCTATATTATCTGCTGTAATTACAGTATTTTCCATAAATATATATGCCGGAACCGGATTTCCATACATATGAGCCAGCGCTGCCGGTATAAGGTATTTGCCATATCTTTCAGGAAAGTATGCAATACCGCCGTCTATAATGCCGGACCGCACAAGTTCTTTTCCCCTGTCATCCAATCCATGCGAGACCATGAGCCAGCCTGCAGGATCCCATCTATCTATTTTCTCCGCCCCGCCATAGACTCCTTCAGCAACACCGTCATTGAGACAGAATACAATTATATTCTTATCTTCAGGATAATCATTCAAAAAGCTGATGATGGAATCTTCTCCGTTATCAGCAGTAATGACTCCATCAAACATCACTGCCTTTGAATCAGCAGCCATATCATCGCCGCCATCTCCAAATCTTTCAATAATTGCATCCTTTGAACCGAATATCCGCAGTTCTGCCCCCTCCCCGGTATCTGAAGAATTAAGATAGATGATCCTGTCGATATTCTCCCATCCGCCATATACAGACATAGCTTCCTCTATCGCCCAATCTCCGGCAAGGAGAGCCGCACCATAATTATCTATCCCCATCAGGGGAAAGCCGGGCACGGGGACTTCTACTGCAATAATATAAATGCCTTCCCCGGCTGCCTCTTTCCCGATCAATGCATTGGTATGGGTATCGGCCTGAAACTGCAGAAATACTCCCGGTTTTTTCTCATATATCATTTTAGCATTATTAAGGGCTATATCCGGATCCGCCATATTATCTAATATTAACAGGTCATCATCCAGACCCCCTGCAAACTCCCACTCCTGCCGGATACTTTCTTCGACAAGCCTGCAGTATGGCAGGGACCCATTAATATTTGCAAAGGCAAGACTCTGTCCGGAAGCGGGATCTCCAACATAACTTCCGGTCATTGCCATTTCTTTGAGTATTTCAAAAGAATACGGAGAAACCTTCTCGACTTCTACCGTTTTGACTACAGTCTCGACTACAGTTTCAATGACTCTTTCGGGCGGGCTGATTCTGCAGGCAGGCAGAAATACCAGAGATAGTCCGCACAGCAGAATAACTATGGGTGAACAGGTCATCTTTAATTTTATCTTTAATTTTTTTACCATATGACCCTCTCTTCTTTTCTAAAATACTATATTTTTTATCTATCTTTATCAATAAGTCTTCTGATTATCTTTAGATTATCTTCGGACTCTCTATCTTTAAATCAATGAGTCAGGGATATTATCCATTTTTTTTCTTTCGCCTTTACAGTTTATCTATACAATATTTTTAAAAAGTTTGATAAGATTTAATATTTGAATGATTAGCTAATATTTTATTATTTTTAATCTTTAAACAGATGGGGCGATGTCAAGACTAAGAAAGAAACATATAAAGAAGAGAGGAAGATTATTCAGGATAATTGTGGGCATTATTGCACTGCTTGCCGCAATAAATCTCCTCTTTGTAGTCGTATTTTCAGGCCTTGCATTATTTGTTTTCCAGGCTATAGGCCAGTTCATGGATGATCTTCCCCGGATAGAAGATTATGCACCCGCTGAGACCGCCCTTACATCAAAGATATATGCAGCTGACGGAACGCTGATCGCCACCTTCCATGGCGAGCAGAACCGCGAACTGGTAATTCTCGAACAAATACCGAGAAACCTTATAAATGCGGTACTGGCAATAGAGGATGAAAGATTCTATCAGCATCAGGGCTTTGATATGGAAGGGATCATACGTTCCCTTGTAATAAATATCGTATCCGGGGATGTCGAGCAGGGAGCCACCACTATCACCCAGGGTTATGTAAAAAATGCATATATGCCGGAAGAGAAATATGAAATAACCTATGAGAGAAAAATAAAGGAAATCGTCCTTTCGTATCAGCTGGAGCAAATATATTCAAAAGATGAGATACTGGAGATGTATCTAAATACTGTATACCTCGGTGAAGGAGCTTATGGCGTCCAGGCCGCAGCAAAGATATATTTCAATAAAGATGTCGAATATTTAAGCATTTCCGAATGCGCCATGATAGCGGGAATGCTGCAGACATATCTCCATTCCCCGTATATTGATGAAAGAGCGGCAATAGACAGGAGAAACCTTGTCCTTTCCAATATGCGCAGGCTCGGATATATAGATCAGGAAGAATACGGAAGAACCGTAAAGCTTCCCATAATCACCCAGAGGCCGAGGGAAGAGACTGAAGAAGGATTTGCACTCTACTTCGTAGAGCATGTAAAACAGGAGCTTATCGCCGAATATGGCGTGGCAAGGGTTTTTAAGGGAGGTTTTGAAATACATACTACCCTTGATCCGAAGATGCAGGTATATGCAGAAAATGCCGTAAAGGAGATACTCCCCGATCCGGAAGATCCCTCTGCCGCCCTCGTGGCAATAGATCCGGCAAACGGATATATAAAGGCACTTGTGGGGGGAAGCGACTTTTCCGATATGAAATTTAATCTGGCCACGCAGGCAAAGCGCCAGCCCGGCTCTACTTTCAAGATCTTTGCGCTTCTTTCTGCCCTCGAACAGGGCATCACTCCGATGATGACATTCAATCCCAACGGTACCGTGATATTTGATATTTTTGGAAGCGAACCGTGGGAAGTAGGAAACTATAATAATGCAGACTATGAATTAACCGAGATGCCCATACTTGAAGCGACTGTTAAGTCTATAAATGTGGTATATTCACAGCTTATTATGCGGATAGGAGCCTATGGCATTGCAAAAACAGCGATGGATATGGGAATAAAGACAAAGCTTAACCCCTATCCTGCAATCGGTCTGGGAGGGCTCACCATAGGAGTATCGCCGCTTGAGGTCTGTACCGCATTTGCAACTCTTGCAAATTATGGGACAAAGAATGAACCTGTGGCCATACTCAAGGTAATAGATAAAGACGGCCTTATCATGGAAGAGACCCTGCCGGAAAGCAGCAGGGTGATCTCATCCATAAATGCCTTCAGGGCAATAGAGATAATGCAGCAGGTGATGCTAAGGGGTACCGGCACAAGGGCAAAGCTGGACGACAGGCCCTGCGCCGGAAAGACAGGTACCACCGACGAAGCAGAAAATGCATGGTTCACAGGATTTACCACCAATCTGGTGGCATGCGTATGGATGGGTCATCCCGAGGCAAATGTAAAGATGGATTATATACACGAGATGAGAGTGCAGGGCGGAGCGCATCCTGCAATGATATGGAATCTTTTTATGAAAGAAGCCACAAAAGACCTTCCTATTGAAAATTTTATAAGGCCCGAGGAGGATATGATAAATGTCCAGGTAGTACCAAACCATGAGACCGGCCAGTATATGCTGCCTAACCGCTTCACGCCGTCGGAACAGATCGAGATGAAAGAATACAGATACGGCCAGGAACCTGTAGTGCAGATGCCGGTCCCGGAAGGTACGGTACCTATCATGCCGATGGTCGCTCTTATGCCTATAAATGAAGCCAACCATATACTCATCGAAGCAGGCTATACTAATATAATCTATGAGAATGAACCTTATGGCGGAGTGCCGCAGGGACATACTCACAGGCAGGATCCGATGTGGGACCAGCCCGTCGAATTTATCAGAAAAATAACAATCTGGGTAAATCCATAAATATTAATAAAGTGAATATCAAAGAAACAAATAAAATACGGTTAAGATTTGCGCCCAGCCCTACCGGATATCTTCATATAGGAAGCGCCAGGACGGCGCTCTTCAATTGGCTCTATGCAAGAAAAGCCGGGGGCCGGCTTATAATCCGCATAGAAGATACCGATAAGTCAAGGCATATTGAAGAAGCAATCAACCCTATCATGGAGTCGCTAAAATGGCTGGGGATAGACTGGGACGAGGGCCCGGACACAGGCGGAAAATACGGCCCCTACCGCCAATCGGAGAGAACGGATATATACAAAGAATACACGCAAAAGCTTATAGATGATAAAAAGGCATATATTTGTTTTTGCAGTCCCGGGGAGCTAAGTACCCGCAGAAAAGCTGCTGAGAGCGGCGGGAAGACCTTTAAATATGACCGCAGATGCCTTTCCCTTGCCCCGGAAGCAGTAGCTGAAAAAATAAAAGACAAACAGCCCTTTGCAGTCAGGATCCTTGCACCCGACAATAAGATACTTAAGTTTGAAGATAAGGTCTACGGAAATATATCAGTCAATTCAGACACCATTGAAGACTATATAATACTGCGCTCCAATGGCCTTCCGACATATAATTTTTCTGTTGCCATTGATGATGCACTGATGAAAATAACTCATATCATAAGAGGAGAGGACCACCTTTCCAATACGCCCAAACAGCTTCTTGTATACAATGCGCTCGGTATTGATCCGCCGGCATTTACACATCTTCCTATGATACTTGGCAGCGATGGCCGGAAACTTTCCAAGCGCCATGGCTCCGTCTCTATTGGATCATACAGAGAAGAAGGTTTTCTCCCCGGAGCCATCACAAATTATATAGCACTGCTTGGATGGGCCTATGATGAGAAATCGACCATATTTTCTACCGAAGAGCTTATTGAGAAATTTTCCCTTGAGAGCATAAATAAAAAAGGAGCAAGGTTTGATTACAAGAAACTCCTCTGGATGAACGGAAACTATATTAGAGAAATAGATGATGCAAAACTTAAAGAAATGCTAACAGGAAGCATCCTTAAGCATATGGACTTGATGGACCCGTCTGCATTTCTAAAAAATGCCCCTGATCTGGAAAAAACTGCAGCAAGAATAATCCCTCTCATAAAGGAGAGGATAGGAACCATAAATGAAAGCCTGGAATGGGTGATGCCTTTCTTTACTAAAATAGAATATGACCGGGACATGACAGAATATTTTGACAATAAATCAATAGACCCGTCCCTAGTCCTTTCAGGGATATTAAGCAAGATCGAGCCATTAAGGGACAGTTTCAAATCTTCTAATATAGAGGTGAGCTTAAGGAAGTTATCTGAGGAGATAGGCATTGCTTTTAGAAAGCTTGCCGAAGTCCTGAGGATAGCGCTCTGGGCAAAAAAGGTGAGCCCTCCCCTCTTTGAAACAATGGAGATACTTGGATATAAGATTGTAATAGAGCGCATTAATGATTATCTTGAAATAATAGCCGGTAGGTGACCGGGCCGGCATGCCGGATATTTTAAAATACAATAGTTAGATTTCCCCTACAGCCTGAATATCATTTCTTCAGGAGTAAGGTCCCTTCCCTTTTCTACGACTTTCTTCGTGAAATGAGCCACGACAAGCTCCTCATCAGTGGGTACGATATATAGCTTGACCCTGGAGATGACTGAGTAATCCGACGATACTAAGCCGAGCTGTCCATTGAGGTCCTTATTGCGTGCAAGATCAAGCCTTATGCCCATGTAATCCATGCCCCTGAGGCATCTTTCCCTTATGAGGGTGCTCTTTTCCCCTATCCCGCCGCCAAATACTATACAGTCGATGCCTCCAAGCACAGTTGAAAAGGCCCCTATATACTTTCTTATACCGTCAATATATAGATCGACAGCCATCTTTGCCCTTTCATTCTCTTTATCGGCAGCCTCTATTATTTCCCGCATATCGTCCGTTCCTATTCCGGCGATACCGAGGAGACCCGCATTATTTGAGATCTCGCCCTGAGCCTCATCTACTGATAATCCCAGCTTTTTCATTGCAAAAAGAAGGGCCGTACCGTCTATATCCCCTATCCTTGTACCCTGCAGAAGTCCTGAATTGGGTGAAAAGCTCATGCTGGTATCGATAGCTTCACCGTTCTTTACCGCAGTAATGGAGCTGCTTCCCCCGAGATGTATTGTTATAAGGTTCATATTCTCGGTACCCATCAGCTTATATGCCATAGCCGCCATATATCTATGAGAAGATCCGTGAAAACCGTGTTTTTTTATTCCAGCCTCTTCCTCCCACTCCCAGGGCAGTCCGGATATCTTCCTATATTCCGGTACCGTCCAGTAGAATGAAGGTTCAAATACCCCTACCATTGGAACATCCAGAATCCTGTTAAAAATGTTTATAGTCTCTATATAGGGCTCATTATGTACAGGAGCTACAAAAAGATACTTTCCCATCTCCTCAAGTATTTTAGGACTCAGTATATTGGCGCCGTTCTTCTCCCCGAGAATACATTTAAAACCCATCGCTTCGATATCTTTTAGGTTTTTGATCACTCCGTTTCTTACAAACCATTTAAGTATATATTTGATGCCATTATCAAAGCCCGCTATTCTAATAACATCTTTTTCTAATGGGCCATCACCCACCCTATGAGTAAAATTCGATGCTCCCCTGGTCTTGATCTTGTCAAGATTAGCCTCGCCCAGGACACTTATCTCATTTTTATTATTTATGTCAATTATCTTGCTCTTTAATGATGTACTTCCTACATTACCTATTCCGATTATCATCTTTTCCCCTTTCAGGAAATCCTATAAAAAAGTTATTTGATATTTAACTTTATATTTTTATAGTACAATTTTTAATAATTTCTATTAAAGTTTATTCTAACAGATTTAGCCTCTTTTTATAATATCAATTAGCTCCAGGAGTTGTTTTTTTCTATTTTAAACACGTTTGCTATGAGAATATAT
>CBEVGD010000028.1:0-17475 GCA_965549355.1 uncultured bacterium
CAATCCGAATGGCACCCTCTCCTTAGCCCTCTCACCCCTTATCCTCTCCCCATACCTCCCATACATATCAACCTGCCTCTGATACGCCTTCTTCCTCTCCTCGACCCTCACAAAATCATCGGTCTTGTAATCCACTATTACCCAGTCATCCTCTTCCTCAAACACCAGATCGATCACCCCATACATAATACTCCTACCACTACGACCAACCTCTTCATCCTCCAGCGCAAACGGCACCTCAAAATACTTCCTGTCAGCCCTCTGAATCCTCTTCCACAACTCACTCCCCATAAAACCATCAACCAACACTATAAGCTTCTCAAGCTCCCCTGCATCTCTTTCTTCCTCTTCTATCCATCCCCTGCCCAGTACTCTCAACTTATCATATCCGCCCCTGGACACAAGCTCCACTGCCTTATGCACAATCCTCCCCCAGCTCATACCGCGGCCGGCACTCTCGGAGAAAATAAACCCTTCCTTTGCTTCACTCGTCACACTGGTAAGACTATAACTGGGACTCCTAACAACTTCTACACCTTCAGCAATCCTTTCCTTACTCTCCTCCCACTCGCCAGTACTGACCTCAACCTCTTCCCGTGTAGCACCCTCAAGCTCCTCACTTATCTCAATCTTATCTTTACCGGCCAGATACCCATACATAAACTCCCAGGCCTTCTTCCTATTGCCCTCTCTATAAGTACTCACCACCAGAATATTCTTAGCCCTCGTAACAGCCACATACTCAAGCCTTTCCTTCTCAGCCCTTTCATACTCCTTCTCCTCCTCTACCTTCCCATCCCAGTCAGGCGGAAGAGCAATAGTACTTCTCCCAAAGCTACCCGCCGGCTTTGTAATAGTAAAATACCCCAGTGCCTTATCGTCACCCGTTCTTGTAATATGATGGTCCGGCTCAAAATCGCCTCCCCCGCCCATGGGATCAGCCAGTATAACAATAGGCGACTCCAGCCCCTTAGCCTTATGAAGATTCATAATCCTTACAGAATCAACACCTGTTGAAGCAAGCCTCATAGATTCAATACCGCCGCTCTCCAGAAGCTCACCCAGATCACTAACAAGATCGGCAAAAGTATCCAGCCCATCTTTTCTTCTGGTCTTTAGCAGCTCCAGCGCCTTATAAATATTACCGGCCCTTGTAAGCCCCTCCTCCCCACATACTGAAAGAGGAATTACACCAGTTCTATCAATTATCATCTCTGCAGCAATAACGGGCCCATAGCTCCTCACTATCTCGCTGTACTCCTTAAGCAGATTATAAGCATGGGCAAGCTCATCAAAGCCTTCCGGCACCTCACTATAATATGAAAACACCCCGCCGGCCCTTTTAAACCTGTACAGCCTGTCATCGCTAATACCAAAAAACATTCCCCGCAGAGTCGTTATAAAGGCGACAGGATCCCGCACATCCTCAATAGCCCTAAACAGCCTGTAAATCTCACCAAGCTCAAATGACTGGCTAAAACTCTCCCCTCCGGAGATATCATATGGTATGCCCAGCCTCTCAAGCGACTTACAGTAAATCTTAAGATTCTTCTTATATCCTGTCAGTATCAAAAAATCCGAATATACCGGCTTCACCGCATTGCCATCATCATCCTGCAGCATAAAACTTCCTTCAACCGCAGCTTCAATCCAATTAGCGATCCTTGCCGCATCGATCCTGGCTACCTCAGCTGATCTATCCCTGAATACTTTCCCGATCGGATTTTCCATAACCCCGCAGGTACAATCCTCATTCAGCTTCTTCACAGTATTAAGAGGGAAATACTTTGCCTGATATCTTGTCTCCTCTTCCGGTAAAATACTCTTAAAAACATCGGCCACAGTCTCCTGCATAAAAGGAAGCGACCTGAAATTAGAATACAGATTTAATACCTCTCCGCCTTTACCGTCAAATATACCCTTTACCAGATTATAGATATCAATATCGGCCCTCCTGAAGCGGTATATGCTCTGCTTTGGATCACCCACCACAAAAAGCGAACCCGGAGCAGGTATAATATTTTTCCAATTACTCTCTTCAGTACTGCTCCCCGTAAGAAATAATATGATCTCAGCCTGTATCGGATCAGTATCCTGAAACTCATCCACAAGAATATGTGTAAACCTTTTTTTAAAGTATCCCCTTACCTCGCTGCTGCCCCGCAACAGCGCTGCCGTACCTATAAGAAGATCGCCGAAATTAAGGATCGAATGATCTCTTCTCCACTTCCTGTAAAACCCGGCACCCTTTAATACGAAATCAGTAAGAGGCTTATGGATATACTCCTGCCAGCTCTTAAGCGCAGGACCCAGAACCTCTACTTGAAACTTTAACATTTTCTCAAGATATGGCTTGCTATTGCCGTCTGGCCACCTGTTCTGTGTAATAGAAGGCTTCCTGCCCAGTTCATTTAACAGCTGGGCAAACTTCCTATCAGAATCCATATATCCGGAAGCAATAAAATTACCGCTCTTTCTTATAATCTCCTGCAGTTTGTCCCATCCCCTATCGGGTTCCACCTCAGGCATTACACCGGCAAAGAAATCAATCAGCTCCCTTATAGCCTTCTTTACATCAGTAAAATCCGGCTTATCGACCTCTCCCGTTACTATCTCCACATCCGGATACCGTATAAATTCAAAATAAGCATCCTTAAGATCCGCTACCTCGATACCCGTATCCTTATTTAACTCTGCGTCCTCAATATAATGCGCCCAGGCCCTCTCGGCCCATATAAGATCCTGGCTTTCTTCTATTTCCTCAAATCCAGGATCCACTCCTGCCTCTACCGGCCTTTCCCTCAGTATCTTCCCGCAGAAAGAATGTATGGTGCCGATAAAGATCTGCTCAAGGTTTGATAGTCCTGTACGTATATTATCCCTCTCACAGCTGATTAGATCCTCCTTCAGCGCCCTCTCAAGGCCTATCTGGAACCTCTCATTTAGCTCAGCAGCCGCCTTCCTCGTAAAAGTAACCGCAGCAATACTGCCTATATCGCCGCTGCCGCTTTTTATAAGATTGACCATCCTCTCAACAAGACAATGGGTCTTTCCGGAGCCGGCACCAGCCTCCACAAAGAAGCTGGTGTCCAGCTCATCGGCTATCTTATCCCTGGCCCGGCTATCTTTTAAATCATGGTCCATAATATTATTTATAATCCTTTAAGCTTTCCCATTTACTGAGGAGCTCACTGCCCGATTCTTTTATCTTATTCTTAATACTCTTCTTTAATTCCGGGGTGCCGTATATATCACTATCATCCAGATACGGGGGGTTTTCCTTGTCCGATATTATAAATAGTCCCCCTGCCATAAGATCAAAAATACTGCTCAGCCCTTCCTGCCATATCTGCTGCCCGGGATCTCTTTCAAATACAGCTCCCTTTCCCGAACTTAAACCCTTTTCAGTAGGAAGTATATAACCGCTTTTTACCACTTTACCCATAGTCTCCTCTATTACCTTTGCATAGAGTATATGCTGGATCTGGCTGCCTCCTGCTATATAGTCCCCCTTATTATAGCTGAAGGCACTGCCCGTCTTATAATCCCATACATGATAATTTCGGTCACTGTCAATATCTACCCTGTCTATCTTTCCTTTTATATGGATATAGCTGCCCGGTCCTATGCATATCTTTACCGGCTCCTTTCCATGATAGCCAAATTCAAACTCAAGGAGATGCGGTTTGCAAAGCTTTGAATTGACATCTAAGAAGACCTCAAGGTCTCTTCTTAGTATTTCCACTTCATTGCTCTGTACTGCCATTCCGGGGACCGGCACCTCTTCAATATATTTTTCCAGCACGCTGTCCAGTATTTTATTTATGATTTCCCTCTGCCTGGCTTTACCGGTATCCTCCCCGCCTTCCATCATCTTTCTTGAAAAAAGCTGGAATACTTCATGAAGAAGGCTCCCTCTACGGGCCGGATCCAGCCATATCAGCCGGTCCCTTACTATCTCCTGCGGCCGCCTGGCCTTTAGGATATATCCAAGAAAGAATGTATAGGGATTTGCCACATAAGTCTCTATAGCAGAGCATGACAGAACCAGTTCACTATTTTCCCTGGGATCAAGCTCCACTCCTTCAGGATCTATATAACCGTCATATATGGTAAGCTCGCTTCCCAGCCTCTGGCCCATTGCAGTACTGCCGCGTCCCAGCAGCGGATATATATTAAATATAGACTCCCCTGCGTCCCTTAAGCCGGATTCACCTATAAGCTTTTCCATCCACCAGCCCGGTCCATCAATAATTTTTGCACTTTCAGTTTTAGCGGGCCTTCCCGGGCCGGATAGCAGCTTCTGATAATCAATGCTATCATCGCCTTCCTTTAGCCTGTACAACTGAAGATATACTGATGATGGAAACATCGCCCGCTCATCGCCTATATCATAAGCGGCATAGCTTAATGTTACCCTGCCCCGGAGCCCTGCAAGCATTGAAGTAAAATCGTATAGCTTCTCCTTTAGCCTGTCTTTTGACAGCCCAATACCGTTATCTATCTTTTCCCTCTCTTCGTCCAGAAGTACCGGGTCCTGAACCCCTGTACCGGGAAATTTATGGCTGTCCATACCTACTATGAAAGTATTGTCCCTTCCCGACCTGCCGCCGGTAGAAAAATTTGATATATATAAATGGCCCGGTCCGGGCCCGGATGCTTTGAATGTCAGTCTGGAGATCACCTCCAGCAGTTTTTTAACAGCCTCTTCAGGAACTATTGTATTTCTATTTATGCGGGCAAGCACTTCAAGGCTCTGTTTAAGGTTTGAAAGATAGGCGCCATCCTCTTCGTCCCTGACAGTTACAAAACTATTCAGGAACTGGATGCATCCTTCGCATAGGCTGCTAAACTCTACTTTACCACCAACTACCGGCGGGACCGCTTCCAGCAGCTTTCCGGCAGTATCACTCAATACGCTAAAGGTATCCAATCTCCCCTTATAATTATCCCCGCCGCCTTCCTTTATTTTATCTTTAAGGGCCGCTATTTCCTTATTTAATACAAGGCTGTAGCGTTTCCTTCCCCAGCCGATCCTGGAGGTCCTCAGAGCGTGGGCAAGACGGGATCCCATGCCCTTTGGGACCTTTATGAGGGAGTATTTAAGAAGCTTTCTTAAGTGCTGCTCGCCAAAGTCGTCATTTATCCATAACAGGAAGCCCTTTAGCGCCATGCCGGGCCGGCTGAGCTCGCTGGGGAGCCCTTCAGAAAATACGGCCGGCAGTTCAAGCTTCTTGCAGGTATTATATAATGACAGAAGATATGGATCACTACTGGTATATATGATCTCTACCCTGTCAAGCGGTATCTTTTCAGCCTTAATGCGGCCCAGCATCTCATATAGTTCGCTCTGATAAGTGGCTCCGCTAAAAAGACTGATAGTATTATCTTCTATTGGCACAGGTGCATCTTTAATGTCAAAGAGCCATCCGGCTCTTTCAATATTAGATGACGGATCTATCCTGCTTGCTTTATCCTTCTCCTCCCACCTGTTTTTTGGAGTGTCGAGGCCATATACTTCTTCTTCCCCGATGATAATAAGCTCATTGCCGGAAATACCTTTAATAAATTCCCTCTCCAGCAGGGTATTTGCATATCTTGAAAGAACAATATATTTAATGCTGCTGTCCGGCGGACCGCTGTCTTCAATTATCCTGCAGGAAGCAGCTATTATATCCCCGTTATCAGCCAATCCTTTTTCTTTTAGAAAGTCCTGGTATCCTGAAAATATATGCTTTATATCTTCACCCTTTTTTGGATCAATAAAATACTCTTTTTTAAGATCCTTATGGGACAATCCTGACATTTTAAGTTCAATTATAATGTCAGTAATAGCACTGATGATACCTGTATTTATTATGTACTTTTTAAAGTACATTAGACTGTCCGCTCCGGCCAGCTCCGTAAATACAGTGTCGATTATAAAGTTTGATTCTATGGAAGATATCTTCTCTATTTTATCCTTAAGTAGCTTATGCGCTGCAATTTCTGACGCAAGGGAGCCGACTGTAGCTGCTTTGAAATTTATCCATCCTGGACTGTTTTTGGAGAGGTCCTGCAGTATTTGATGTCCGGTATTAAAGTCAGGCACTATTAATATCTTTTCATCAAATCTATACTTTTTTATCAGCTGATTTAATTTAGATATTAATATATTATTCATATTGTATAGATTTTATACATCTATTAATTTATATCAATTGTAAATTTACATCCGGGATAATTACTGCACCCTAAAAAACTACCGTATTTACTATTCCTCTCTTTAAGCAGATTTCCACATTTAGGACATGTCTTAGGTCTTTTTTCTAAATTTATTTTATTCTTTTTATGCTCAATATTTTGAATATGCTCTTTGCTATAATTCTTATTCGTCATCTTCATTGTTTTCAGATAATCAAATATATCATTCTTTAGATCATCTGAAATAACTTCTACCCGGTAATTTCTGATAGTCTTCAATAAAAATTCTTCATATACTACATCTTCATTGGTTTCGACTCTTATATCTGCTTCTGACGCAAAAGATACGATAGGATAATATGGCACTCCAGAGAATAATTTTAAGACACTTTTTAGTAACTTTACATGATATTTGTTTTGCTTTATTGGATTTTGAAAATTATGATTTTCTTTATATAGTTTCTGCTTCCAATAATTACCAGACTCATAACCGATTATACACCCTTTATAATTCTTTGTTTCGATAACAAATATTCCATAATTTGATATAACAATATGATCTATCTGTGTTGACTCGCCCTCAGCTCTTACTATAAAGTCATTAATTGTTCTGTATTTTTTCTTATCAAGAGTTGCAAGCACTAATGCTGTTGTTTTTTCTCCAATAAAACCCTTTATCCTTGGTTTGAGGATTTTTATAATACCTGGGAGCACAGCTCCAAACACAATGACAATTACCCACAAATACCAGGTTTGTTTAAAAATACTTAATCCTACTTCCACATTGCTCCAATTACTGTTTATTTATTTTAATATAATAATATTTTTATATCGTATAAATTTTAACCATTTCGCTATCCTCGAAGAATTCTAAAGATATCGTCCTCAGTTCCTATCTCACCAGGTTCAAACTCTTTTTCGCTTTGAATAAGAGCTTTAGTGATTTTGGGATCATTAAGTTCTGAACCAATTTCTAAAATTTCTATGTAATTCTCAGGACTCAGGACTACAGCAGCCAATTTTCCTCTTCTTTTTATAAAGTAAGTGAAATCTTTTTTACTGACCTCATCCAGCAGCTGGCCGAAGTGAACTCTAGCATCATGGGCGTCTATTGTTTTAGTAATTGTTCTTTCCTTCATGGGATTAATATTAATCACCTCCCAATCAATTGATTGATGGAATCATATTCTCATAATTTTTTTATCCGTCAATATCTACTGCTAACTATTAGCTCTTTGAAAGTCATTTATTTTTATCACAGTTTTTATCTCTAATAAACCTTATGATATGCTTCAGAAACTTAGTAGCAAATAATATTGCATTCCTTGAATCAACTTCAGAAATATATAAACCTGTTCCATACACCAGATAGTGTCTTGTCTTTCTCATCTTATTAAATTTAAAAACTATTAGCGCAATTTCTTTCCCTAAGACTTTTTTTGAAAAATCAACCACAATTTTATGTGATCCTGCAGCTCTTGGGCGAAAACCAAAAGAAAAAACAAGTGCTCTGCCGGCAAGCAACATCGCTTCATAAGCAAGTTGATAACTATTTTCCTGATCATCTTCAATAAGCAGCTTTGCACTTTTTATACTTCGTCTCGATTTTTTTATAATACTTAGAAGCTGTGCGTGGTCTATAGCATCATCTTTTTTAATAAGACCTCTGTCAATAAATTCTTTTATTGTTTTCATTATCCCCTATTAGAAAGATTGCAGGCTTTAATAAAATCTTTGAAATGAAAGAATCCTTTTCTTTTTTTCTTTCTTCAAATTCTTTTTCACCGTAAATATGATAATTTATCTCCCTTTCAATTTTATTCTCAAGTATGGAAATTTTCTCAATTAAATTATTTTCATCTATGTCCCCAATAATCATAATGTCAATATCTGATAAGGAGTCCCGGGTTCCATCTGCGAAAGACCCGAAAATAAAAGCGCTTTTAATACCTCTTATTCCATATAAAGATTCTCTAAGCTGATTTTCTATCCCAATTGTTTTAGATATAATATTTTTTATATCATCGTAGATCGAAGATTTCTTATTTAGAAAATAATATACTTGATTACCAGACTTTTCACGTTTAAACATTCCACTTTTTTCAAGATTAATGAGATCCCTTCTAATATTCTGTACCGGGAAATGTAATATTTTTTCCAATTGGCGAAGATAATATTTTTTCTCTGGATGAGAAAAATATAATTGAAGGATGGCTTTCCTTGTTTTAGATCTGCCTATATTAAATATATCCATTTTGTAATCCTTTTTGATTACAATTGTAATCTAAATGGATTACAAAAGCAATGATTTTTTACTTTTAAATATAAAATATTATTTACCAGAATAATGTAATTATAAAGAAATTCTAAATAATCACAAAATAGATTGTAGGTATAATTATGGTTCTAATTATAATATAAATGTTTCTTTACATTTTATTTTAAAATATCTTCCAGGGATGTTTTATATGCATGATAGTCGCTTTCAGAAAAAAGCACCATTTTTACCAGTTTTATTTCCTGATGGCCATTTAAGAAATCAATAATAGTGTTAATCCTCCTCCCGGAGACAGGGCCCTGTTGGCAGCATTTACTATTGCTTCCGTCTCCTCCAGGGTAATATCTCCCACTGTGAGTTCAAGTACTGAATTGTTGATCTTGTATTCGGCCATTATCTATAGGTTATTTACTTCTGTTTTTATTTTATCCTTTAAAATGTGAATACCCTCCGGAATTAAGCTTGATAAACAGAGATCCGGTAGGTTTGACTTTTTCCATGGAGTTTAATTCCCTCCTTTATCCTGCTTTTGATTTAAAAGTTACCTCAAGCTCTGCATCCAGAACCTCAGCAACTTTCTTTAAGAATCTAAAGGAAGGATTGTAATTGCCGCTTTCCAATCTAGCAATACTGGGCTGCTTAGTATTTAATAGTTCAGCTAATTCATATTGGCTTATTTTCTTCTTTTTTCGCAATCTAATCAACTGAAGTATCATTTTATATTCCGGCCCCAAGTCATCGTATTCCTTTTTAAGTTCTGGATCTTCGGCAAACCTTTTATCCATATATTCTTTTAAGTCCATTTTCTTTTCCATAAAATTCGACCTTCCACATTATCATATAAATATGATAACTTATACGTTATCATATTTCAAGCATTAATTTGTAATAATTAGCTGTAATTAGATATCTGTATATCTAGTTGGTCACTATTAAGAATTTGTATTTAGCGAATTTATTTGGTAACTTTATGCGAATATAATTTGTACTTTTTTGCGAATAATGTTATATTTTAAACACTAACAAACAATATAAAAAAACAACCAAAAGAGTATAGTCATTATTAATAAAGTAAGAGTGAGCAGTATAGTAAAAGAAAGATTATTTGGCCATACAGAACAGAAATTCTATGATAGTAAAGGCTATGTAAATTATTCTGAGCTGAAATCGTACCTGGGTTTAAAAGTTACAAATATTGCATATATTGTAGGTAGGACCACAAGATCATTAGAAAAGAACTCCAGGTCTGAAAAAGTGCAAAAAGTACTCAGGAAAATAGTTTATATTCATGGACTATTGAAGAATATGACCAAAAATGAGTCCGAGATTCAATTATGGCTAAGGGCTCCAAATCCTGAATATAGCGGCTTATCGCCATTAGAAGTTATTTCTCAAGGGAAAATTGATTCCATTGTAGGCTATCTGGAAGATATAAAGAAAGGGGCCTCTGCTTAATGAAATCTCCAGAAGTATTTAATAATATTCTCAAGCAGCTACCAAGAATTTCTATCAGTGCTTGCTATTCAACATTAGACACTTTCGTAGTTTTGATTTATTGCTAAAAAATTCTATAATATGATAGAATTTCCTATAAAGAATTAATAAACCAGCATAATGAAAGGAGTAGTAAATTAGGGTGATAGCATATAAAAAAGAGAAACTAGAAAATGCTATGTGTTATTTTGCTGCCGAACATCACAATAAAACAGAAAGATATTTATCACAGACAATATTGTTTAAGTATTTAGCCTATTTGGATTTTATGAGTTTAAAGGATACTGGTAGGCCATCCCTCGAACTTGAGTATAAGGCTATGGATAATGGACCTGTTCCACACAGCTTATACAACAAAAGAAGAAATTATAAAACAAGTATGGTTGAATTTGTTTCAAGAGGCGGTAATAAATTCATAATAAAACCAAAAAACAATTCAAATTTAGATTATTTTTCAAGATATGAAATAAGAAAAATGGATGAATTGCTTTCAAAATATGCGGACCCGGGTATTACCGAAAAAGAAATATCAGAAAAAATTTGTAATGACAGCCATGAAGAAATTAGAGCCTGGGAAATTGCATACACAAAAAAGCATAATTCAATAATGAATTATGAAGATACTTTTGGCAAAGATATACTTAACAAAGATGAAAAGGACCTCTCGTTAGCAGAAGAAAAATTTTTAAACTATAAATATTAATAGATGGATATTGGATCAGTTTTTAAGTGGGATGGTTACCCTAAACAAAAAGATGGCAAATTAAAAGCAAGATGGTTTATATATCTTGGTTTAAGTAGTATTCTTTCAAATCCGCAAAATGTTTTTTTATTACCCTCAACAACACAAACAGAACTATATGAAAAGGGTAACAGAAGACAAAATCATAAGAAAATAAAAAGATTTAAAAGAGGAAGTTGCGGTTTTGAAGATAAATCAATTGTGGATATACATTTCTTTGAAAATAATTGGATATTGCATGAATTCAATAAATACAGTAGCAACATGGAAGTGAAGGGCAAAGTTTCTAGTAATATTTTAATGCAATTATATGGTTTAATTTTAACAGATTATTATATTGAAAAAATCATTATCGTAGACATCAGGAGAAACCTTAACAGTATTGGAATATCTAATTTGAAAAAACCAAATTAAACAGATTGAATTGGTGAGCTGCCAGGCTGAAAGGTAGAGCCTTCACCAGTTATAAAAATATCCACCAAAATTAAGTATGCTATGCAGAGGCTCGGCGGATCCCGCCTTCCTACTTTCTCATTTGTATACATCATCATGAATACCTACATTTATAGGTATAATTTCTTTTCCAGAGATCAATAACTCCAGAGTTATCCTGAATGATAAATTAATTGAAACAGCAAATAACTCGCTTAGTTTCCCGGATAATCCATGGAGCTTAAGGGAAGGATGAAAAGGATTCAGCTCAAGAAGTTTTAGTGTTTTCTCATACTGTCCCATTAATTGAGGATATTTTTTTACAAATTTCCCTGCACGCCTGATATAACTTTTTGTATAGATGATTTTATATTTCATAAATTCTTTTTTAACCGTTTTATATGATCACCCACGCTTTCTATTATAAAGTTTCCTTTCTCGATATCCTTCCTTGCCTCTATGATAGCTGCATTCAATTCATATTCCCGGTACTGATTATATTTTTCCATACCTATTATTACATACTTGCTTTTGCCCCTGACAGTAATTATAGTTTCTTCATCTTTACCGACCTTATCTTCCAATAAGGACACTCCTTTTTTCTTTAGTTCATTGGCTGTTATAAAAGCCATAGTTCACCTCTTATTCCTCATAATACTTTTAATAGTATTATTATAAGTATTATATATAATACTGTCAATTAAATTGATTCAGCTGAGAAAAACGCTGGCAGAAAAGCATTTAAAGACCCGGTCTTTTCCTTAATTCATCGGCATTAAAAACCTCTGAATATTGCCGCCTCCGGGATCTTGCTCCAGATGAGTATTCTTATTTTCATAGTCATCTATAAGGTCGATCACTTTTTGTTTCCCTGCATCTGTTTTTATGGCTTCAAGGGGTGTCTTATGTATTTTACAATCCAAAAATGTACCAAATTCCAATCGAAAACTGTGCCACTTATCTATAATTTATTCTGATTTTTATATTATATTAATTTTTCTGTAGACTTATGTGACTTTTTCATCAAAGCATATCCTGTGCTTCTTCCACCCTCCGGTAATTTATATGAAATGTAAAACCTTCATCAGTTATAAAAATATATTTTTTTATTTTGGCGCTTATTGTTTTTAATTTCATTTCATCCACTTTTCAATTGGACTTGTAAGAAATTCATCAATAGCGATTCCCTGTCCGCCAACCAGAAGCTGGCGTTTTACCCTGAAGGTCTTACAAAATTCTTCCATTCCTTCTAAGGTATACTCCTTTTTGCCGCTTTTAACTTCAATAGCAACCAATGTCTTGCCGGATTGAAGGACAAAATCAACTTCCCGATTTCGATTCAGCCAATAATAAACATTAATGCCTTTACCTTTTGAGTCATTAACCAGATGAGCACCTACTGCTGATTCTGTCAATCTCCCCCAATACTGACGGTCATATATAGCTTCTTTATAGGAAATACCCGATAATGCTGACATTAAGGCGGTATTTAATACAATCAGTTTCGGACTTGAGCTTCTTTTGCGATGTGTTTCCCCTGCGTATTTTTCAAGACCGCTAAGCAAACCGGCATCGTTTAGCAACTCAAGATAATGTGCAAGTGTTGTAGTATTGCCTGCGTCCTGCAATTGTCCTATCATTTTCTGATATGAAAGAATCCGGCCGGAATATTCACAGCCAAGATGAAATAGCCTTCTCAGCAAAGCGGGCTTATCAACTCTTGTCATTAGCAGAATATCCCTGGAGATGGTTGTCTCAATAAGTGAATCTAAAATATATTGTCTCCATCGCTGCCTGTCTATTATCAATCTCGCAGCACCTGGATAGCCCCCAAAATAAATATATTTTTCAAGAGCTATATCAAAGCAATCTCTCATTTCAGCAAATGACCAGTGCATGACCGGTATAGTTTCAAATCTGCCTGCCAGACTTTCTGTTAATCCTTTTTGCATCAATAGAGGGGATGAACCTAAGAGAATTACTTTGAGATTTGTTTTGTTTGTGGTGTCTTCATCCCAGAGTCTTTTTACAGTTTCTGACCAGCCTGAGACTTTCTGCACCTCATCAATAATCAACAGGGCAACAGATTTTTTTTCTTCTGCTATTTTTAGCCTTGCAATATCCCACTGTTGATTTAACCAGGATCTATCCCGAAGAGTAGGTTCATCTGCCGAAGCATAATGGATAGGTGATTTATAGTCATTTATAATTTGTCTGGCCAGAGTAGTTTTTCCAACCTGTCTGGGGCCGGCCAGGACCTGGATAAATTGCCGTTTTTCTTTTATTCGTTTTAGAATTTTGCTATAAATCGGTCTTTTATATTCTTTAGTCATAGGACAAACCTTTACAATTTACTCAATACTATGAGTAATTATACTCATAGTATATGAATAATTGCAAGAAAATAACTTATATATTTACTTTTTTAATTTGTACACATCATCATGAATACCTACATCTATGGGTATGATTTCTTTTTCAGAGATAAGTAGCTCCAGAGTTATCCTGAATGATACATTAATTGAAAAAGTAAAGAACTCTATCAAGAAGGCTTAAAATAATTTCTTATTTGATAATATTTTTACATAGGAATTATTTTTAAAATTATCCTCATACAAAACTATTGCTTTTCCTAATCCCGTAGCAGATGGAACAATAATTGCCTCATACCCTGATTCATGAGCAGATTTAGCAATACTATTCGGTATAATTACTGTCTTTGGAACTTGTCCTTTACCAGATATTAGTTGTTCTTTTTCTATATTTAATTTTATAAGATTGCCTGGATCTGTGAGATCTAAGACTTTACTTAGAGATATTTGCAATTCTACAAGCCTATATTCCTTTGCAGGAGTTTTACCGGCATATACTCTTCTAATTTCTTCCCGGCACAATTTTTGGTTTTCTCCTAAATACAGTCCCCCAAACTCTCCTTTTATATGCCATCTTCCATTGGCATATTTATAATTTTCTGTATTTAATGCGGGTATGCCCTTTTCAAATCCATGAAAATATATTTTCTTAAGAGAGCTTGGAGATATATTTTTTAATCCATCTTTGAAATCTATAAGATTATCTGCCATAAACAATTTATATGAAATACACTATTTAAGTAAAAGCACCATATCTTGCATTTATAAGCAGATCTACAATTGATTGCATTCCTTCTTCAGCAGTTCCTGCAGAGGCAATCTCTTGAATAGGGGTGCGGCTCTCAAGAGCTTCATTGGAAGTATTCAGCCAGTCATCTATGTCCTCCGCTTTAAATGTATCCAGAAGCACTTTTTCGAGTTCTTTTAATTTAGAAATCCTTGCTATTAAGTTAAAATGAGGCCGTATATTTATATTATTTTCCCAACGATAAATATTTCTGGTGCTTACTCTTAAAATTTTAGAAGCATCCTCCCGGGAAATACCAAGCTTTTCCCTGACATTTCTTATTTTCCCTCTTTTTAATACATACTCTCTTTCTTTTATCAAACTTGATAGGGTCATTTTGATCTCACCGTTTTAAATCTTATTTTTTTGTCCTGACATAATTTTACTTTTTGTTTCAATAGAAGTCAAAAGTTATAAAAATATATTTTTTTACTCTGCTCCCTGTAGGTCAATTTTATATTTATCATACTCATCAATATTAATACAAAATATTCTACTTAATTCTTCGTTATAGGTTTATTTTGCAATGAACCATTAACAAATTTGTGCAGGATGCTCGATATTAATGTTTGATAAGGCAAGCCTTCTGCAACAGCTTCTCTTTGAAGACGAATAAGATCCCTTTCAGATATTCTGATGTTTATTCTTTTGTTTTTCTGTAAAGCATATTTTGCATATTCACGGTATTTCGCCATTTCCTTTTTAACATTAGAAACGGATTTAATCTCTTCTTTTTCATATGCGTCAATTATTTCCTGCTCGTATTTGTCTAATTTTATTTTTTTCATTTTTATAACCATTCCTTTCGCTTCGCTAAAGACACAAAACTGGATGAAACCCCTTGTCCTTAATCATTTTTCTATAAATATATTTTATTTTTAGACTTTGCCTCTCAAATATTTTCGTGTTGCTTTTTCAGAGATCAATAACTCCAGAGTTATCCTGAATGATAAATTAATTGAAACAGCAAATAACTCGCTTAGCCTCCCTTACTGGACAGAATGATATTTTCCTTTGTGAGAAGACGGGTAAGAATGAATACAATGATCCAGACAATTATAACTCCTGCCAGATACCACAGAGAAAAAGACCAGGAAGTCAGGTTGATGACACCTGAAGCCATTCCAAGCGGGATCCCCATCATAAGGCCAAATCCCAACAGGAATGAGGGTGTTATAGCGATGTCGGGATTATTTGCCAGAGAAAAAAGTATAATGAATAGAAGCAGTCCTAATAGAAGAAGTGGGTTCCATATTAGACTGACTAAAAATAAAGGTAATGGCAGTAAAAAATTCCCGGTAGCTGGAACTATTACAGATAGATTTACCGTAAGCAAGACAATCATTGTTAAAATAACTGATATTGCATAACCGGGAATGAAGATGGCCAGACTTTTACCCAGCCATATTTCTTTGGGGGTAAGCGTAGTAGCTATAAGTGAGGCAATACTACCATTAACTTTCTCTTTCACTACAGGCAGACTGGAAAATGCCCATATAAAGGTCATAAGGATTGCAAGCGGTAAAAAATATGCGATCAAACCAATTATTAATTCCAGCATAGGCTCGGCTGCCTTTTGGCCTATCCATTCTTTTTTGCTCAGGACAATGCTGACACTTGCAGCAATGGCAATAGTTACTACAGAAAATACAATACTGATTATAAGGAAAGTATTTGTTTGTCTGAGTTCCCTGAAATCTCTTTTAAAAATAATACCTGTTTTTTTCAAATGAAACTCCTAATATGATAAGACTGCTTTCTCTTTGGAAATACGGAACTGGAAAATGATCACAATAATTACAATCGCCAGGGCCAATCCAATATTAGCCAGCGTAAAGGTCCATGAGGAGACATCAAAAATAGTAGTATGAATCAATATCTGAATAATAATATTTAGATAAATAGGTAAAAAAGCCTGAGCAATGATATTTGCATTGACCGGTTTGCCGGTAAGCCCTATCAGATAGACCAGAAGGCCCAGGCAGAAATAGATGAGCGGAATAGCAAAAAAACCAGTAACGGCTATCCATGGGCTAAACACAAACCCTACTTTTGGAACAAAATAAATATAGTTTACAACTATCAGGCTGATAAGGGTTAGCAGCTCGCCCAGGATCAGGCCGGGAATAAAGATTGCCAGACTCTTTCCTATCCAGATCTCTTTTAATCCTACAGGTGTAGCAAGAAGCGACTGTATATTTCCTCTTGATTTCTCCTTGATCATAGATGTAAATCCTAATGCACTTAAGTTTATTCCCAGACCAAGGGCGCTGGCACTAAACAGGATTATACCCAGATAAAGTTCCAGCTTGGCCATATCGGGAGAAACTTTCTTTAATTCCGGAGCAATAAGAAGAATAATAAATAAAGCAGCCAGGGCGGCTAAAATCAATAGAGTCGTACCGTACCAGATAATAATAACTGTCTTTGATCTAAAATTGTTTCTCATATTGGTAGTAATTATCGAACTAATATTTTTCATGATGGTTCAGCCTCTTTCAAAATATTTGAATACATCTCCTCAAGAGATGTCTCTTGCTTTATTGCTTCCTCGACTTTTACTCCGCGGCTTGAAAGAAAGCCTATAATATCAGATGTCTCTGTTGCCCCGTCCGGCATAAAAATAAGGTTACTGTCTTTTACTTCCTTTAGTCCGAGGTCGGGTGATCTTTTAATCTCTTTTATCACCTCATCAGGAATATCATCAGAAGATCTTATTACTATCCCGCTTTTTCCCATTTTTTTACGCAGATCCTCCAGTTCTCCATAAAGTTTTATCTCCCCCCTGTCAATGATGGCTATCCTATTACAGATACGCTGCACCTCATCAAGATTATGGGAACTAAGTATGATTGTCTTATTCTCTTTATGGGCCATATTTAACAAAATCTTTCTTATCTGGATCTGTCCGGATGGATCAACCCCGGAGGTAGGCTCATCAAGAACTAAGATTTCCGGATCATGTACCATGGATCTGGCCAGGGCCAATCTCTGCCTCATACCGGTAGAGTATGTGTGTACTCTGTCATCGCCCCTGTCACTTAGTTCAACCATATCAAGTAGTTGGCCGATCTTTTCCTCTGCCATAGCCATTCCATATATTTTGGAATAAAATATCAAATTTTCCCTGGCTGTCATGCCATCGTATAGGCCATCCAGGTCAAGCACAAAACCTATTTTTCTCCTG
>CBEVGD010000029.1:0-17086 GCA_965549355.1 uncultured bacterium
GGAAATACCAACTCATATACCAGGGATAGCCCTTGCCTTTAATCTTCAGATAGTAGACCGCATCCCGGTATCGGAGCACGACCTGAAGATAGATATATTAATAACGGAGTCAGTTATAAGAGGTGCATAAAAATAGAACTGCTCCAACTACAATAGCAAACAGGAGATATGAAAAATAATAAAAAGATAGCACTGCTTATACCTGCATATAATGAAGAAAAATACATTCAGGGAGTAATTGAGAGCTGCACTTCCTATGGTATGGATATTATAATAGTCGATGACGGCTCTATTGATTCTACAGCAGAGAAGGTCCGCTCATTAATATCTCTTTCTGGAAATGCCCTGAAGCTTATAATACATCCTGAAAATATGGGCAAAGGCAGGGCATTGATCACCGGATTCGAATATATAATGAACAATGATTATGCAGGGGTAATAACTCTTGATGCCGATGGACAGCATGATGCAGGTGAAATAGAAAGTTTCCTTAAGATCGTAAGAGATGGGAACCCTGATCTTGTAATCGGCGACCGTCTTGGCAATACCCGCGGTATGCCCTTCATGAGACTGGCTACTAATGTATTCACTTCCTGGATAATATCCAGAATAGCCGGTAAAAGAGTAAGCGATGTACAATCCGGATACCGTTATTTAAAGTCTTCCGCCCTCAGGAAAATAAAACTTAAGACAAGTAATTTTGATACAGAACCCGAGATCATAATGAGAGCCGGATGGCACAATATGAAAATATTGAATGTCCCCATAAAGACAATATACCACGATGACTTCACAAGTTATGTGAATCCGGTTACAGATACTGTTAAATTCTTTAAACTTGTCTTTAATAGCCTCAAATGGAAAAGAGAATTTAAAAGAGCGATATCCTGACCGGTTACCCGGGAGCCTGTCCGAGAACCAGGCTCAGGCTCTTAGAAGATCTGCCAGACCTCATACAGGGCTGCAGCCAGATATAGTACAAATATACAGCTTAATGCAGTTATGGGTATAATTCTGCTTTCAAATCTATATCTACTTAAATACTCTCCGGTACTTATTGCCACTATGCGGTAGAGCATCTCTATTGATGAAAGGACCACCACTTCCAGCGGTATCGGAGTTCCGTGTCTTATTATGCCTGAAAACAGAAAAACGACTATAAAAGAACCGGAAATAAAGCTTACGGGCAGACTGAGCTTTGTGTATCCAAGAGCTGTATAGCATATGACGGATACGAGGTTTCCAAGAAGTATAGTTAAAAGCACCCTGTTAAAGGACATTCCTTCACTGTACTGATTTATGCCAAAAAAACCCTGCAGTACCTTAAATTTTTCAATTAAATAGACACTCTCGCTGTTGAAAAAATAATAAAAAAGATAACCCAGCACAACTCCCAAAGCGAAAAGTCCAAGGCTTTTCAGAAATATCATCCCGTACTTTTTTCTCATTATGGAGCCTGCTTTTCTTCAAATATTTCTATCATTGCTTCAGCAATTTTCTTATCAAACTGAGTACCGGAATTCTTTTTGAGCTCGCTTATTACCTGGTCATCCGTCAGCGCCTTTCGGTATGACCTATCAGTAGCCATAGCATCACATGAATCAGCAGCCATGAGGATCTTTGCAAATAGCGATAACTCGTCACCCTTTATCCCGCATGGATAACCCTTTCCATCTATTCTCTCATGGTGGTGGAGAATAGCATTTGCTTCGCTTTTAAGAAATGTTATCTCTTTTACTATATTGTATCCTACGCGCGGATGCTTTTTAATTTCATTCCAATCCTTTTCGCTAAGCTTCCCCGGTTTATTAAGCACCGAGAGATCGACCTGTATCTTTCCCAGATCATGCAGATTGGCAAGATTAACAAGAAGCTCGATATCGTATTCATTAAGTTTTAGTTTTCTTGCTATCTTTTCACTATATTCAGCGACCCTTACAGAATGGCCGGCTGTATAAGGGTCTTTTGCTTCCACTATCTTCACGATCTGCAAAATACTGTTTAACAGGGCTCTTCTTTCCTTGATCCTTAAAAGATATGTATACTGCGCGATTACAAGCGGAAGAGACGTAAATAAAAGTGTAGTAGGTCCATACAGCTTATAAAGAAAGGATATAGCCATGGCCATTGCTGCCAGAAATAGATGGAAAGGTATCAGCCATGCGAAATTAAATACCCATACATTTGCGAAGTTTACTCTTTCACTTATTGATATAGCACCAGCGGTGAGCATCGTATTAATAAAGAAAAAAATATACGCTGCAACAAGAATAAAACCAATATTTTTTGCATCAAAGAAATTTGTGGCATTCTGATTATAGGTAATCTCAAATACCAGGCTTGCTGCACCCATCGATATAAGATACTGGCCGGCATTAAATATATGCCTGTAATAAGGGACCCTTTTAATAAACTCTCTTATATTGAAAATTGAGATGAGAGTAACAATAATCGCTGTGGCCGGGCCAAATACTATCAGGCTTATCAATGATATGCTGAAATTAACTGATACGCTTCCTGTCTTCGGGAGAGGCGCCGATAGGTTGTCGGCAATAAATATTAATATCCCAAATAGTACAACTCCCTCTAAGGACACGCCTCTTTGATTTATCAGAATATAAAGTGAGACTGATAAACCGATTATAAACACCAGATAAACATATATCTTTAGAATTAGGCTTCTACTTTTAAGCAACATTTTAGGTTCCCGCCTTTACAAAGATAATGCATTATACCAAAAAAGCATAATTTGTTATATTTTCTACCGTCTTGCTATAGAGCAGATCTCTGCAAGCAAGTCCATTATCCTGAGTATTCTTTATAGTTTCTTTATTGTTTCCACCTTCTTATGCCTGATGTTCTAATTTCCATTCCTGTACCAATCCATAAAAACATTTACGTATTCCTCAATATGGTCCTTGAAAATGAGTGCCGCGATCACAAGCACCAGAATAACTATTATCACTATTGCAGCTTTCTCCCATAAACTTAGATTCCTTTTATTCTCGTCTTCTGTCATTTTAAATAGATTCCCTGGTCCTGCTCTCAATAAATTCTTCAAGACTGTCTGAGGGTATCCTCCATGAACTCCTTCCTTCTCTTATTTTGAATCCTTTTAATTTTCCGGTTTTTAGAAGATTCCAAATATTATCCACTGAAAGCTTTAATATTTTCGCCACCTGTTCCGCAGTATAAAGGACAGGCCCGGCAACAGCAGTTTTCACCTGCTCTTTTCCAACAAAAACATTTAAAAACACTTCAAGGTCTTCCTCTTTTATTCTTATTGCCTTCCCCAGCCTGACGGCCCGCAATTTTTTGAGCATCACCACCCTTATTATCTCAGCCTCACTTATGCCTGCCAATTCTGAGACTTCCCTGATTGTATATAATTTTTTATCTTTTTCCATATTAAAAAATATTGTCTATACGGCCATTTATGCCGGCCTGCATATTAATGATATCTACACTTGTCTTATTATCCCCAATAAGACTTTTTTCCCTGTTTGGAATAAAAGGAAATCTCGCACAAACCGGTATTTCCATAATGTTTTCAAAATCTTCAATCCGGATACCCGACATATCTTCTATTTTGTTTAAAACTGCTATTTTTTTCTGATTATCAGGCAGAAATTTCTTGAATTCCAGTATTCTTGGTGCAATTTTTATATCGGAAGACAACACAAGTACGGATGTCGTAGAGAGATTTACCATTTCAAGGGATATATTGTCATACCTGAAAGGTATGTCCGCTATTATTACATCATATTCATTTCTGGCTGCATATATCAAGCCATTCAGCATATCTATATCAAATCTATCGCTTTGATATAAAGATAGTGGAGGACATAATATATCTATCTCATTTAACTCTATTGTACTTTTTTTTATGTCTACATCGCCCATAAGCACATTATTTATATAGTTTCCGATAGTGCGGTATCCGCTGATATTTAATCCAATATGGATATCCGAAGGTCCTTCACAGAAATTAAGGTCAAGTATTAATATTTTCCCAATATTTTTCTTTCTCAACTGCCATGCGGTATTGAAAGCCAGAGATGTCTTCCCTACTCCTCCCTGCACTGAATAGAAAGAGATCACTTCCTGCTTCAAAAATCTGTAGTCCTTGCTTTCCTCTTTGTATCCCATATCTATGGAATCTATAGTCTCGACAATTCTTTCTATTTGCTCTATGTTCTCAGGACATCCTGTTATCGGTACTCCGGATAATATACTGCTGATTCTTTTGTTATTACCGGTTATTATGAGGCGTGAATCTGTTTTATCAGCTATATATTCTGATATCTCCTCAAAATCATCAGTATCTTCTGATAATAAAATATAGTCCGGTATATACTCTTCTATATAATGCTTGTAATTATATTTAAGGTTCAGTACGGCTAATTTATGGTTTCTGCATGAAATATCATTAATATTATCAATAATTTCTTTATTTTTTCCGATATAAAGAATTATCCCCATTGCTATAAATCCTATTTTATAGGCTATTTTACTTTATTGATTACTGTAAATTATAAATACTGTCATAATAATACTAATTATTATGACAGTATTAAATATCTTTAAATCATATCTAATTAATTCATAATAAAACTATTGGATCATAATGTCAATAAACTAATATGATATTAACAGGTGTATCCCTGATTTTCCAGGTTAAAATCGGGTATACATAAAAATAACCTGTAATAATATATAAAAATGCTGATCCTGTATTATTGCCGACTGCTCTATCCCGGTAATTACAGGTCAGACTCACTGCTACTGAGTATGATTTTTGAATAATCTGTATTTGACCTGTCGTCTATTCGGATCGTCTTATAATTTGAGGTGATTCCAGAAATTATCTCTATTCTACTTTTGGGTATTCCTATTATTCTTGATATGAAATTGACCAGTTCTTTATTTGCCTTCCCTTTTTCCGGGGATGACTCTATCTTTATTTTAATATTATTATTATAGAGCCCTGCAATCTTTGTCTCTGATGAATTGGGCCTGACATATATCCTTATTATATCAGTCCTCATCAGCCTTAAAGAAATCATTGATTATATCCGGATTTGCAATATCTATTCTCTTTCTGTTTCTCTTCCCACTATCATCCTTGCTGTACTTTTCATCGGTTCCCCTGTCAAAATCTTTTTTTTCACTGCCGTAATCAGTACTGTTCTTCTGGTTTAATCTTTCAAGCATCTCATCTGTCAATGAAGCAAGATCCTTTAATTCACTTTCTCCCAGATCTCCGCTATCGTCCTTGATCTCTTCTTTTGCATGCTTGTAAATAATTTCCTCCTCTTCAGCATCAGATTCTGTCTCTGCCTGATCGGTTTTTTTCTCCCTGTCCTCATTTTTAGCTTCAGGAACCATTTTGCTATCAGTTTTTTTATCTTCCCTGACTGGAATATTTCCCGGGCTACCACTATCTTTAATGCTATGGTCCAAATCAACTTTTTTCAGTGCATCTGCCAGACGGCTATTATTCATATCTAATGTACTCTGTTTGAAATCATCCGCAAATACTAATACCTGTTTCTTGAAATTATTATAATCTACCTTCAATTTCGAAATATTTGCCTCAAGCAATACCTTCTCACTTTTCATATTCTTAAGCTCCCGCTCTTCTTCCACCTTCTTCTTACTTACCAGTTCCTCAGCTTCTATCCTGGCTTTTTGTTTGATCTCTTCAGCAATCCGGTGTGCCGACACAAGAGCTTCCTGTATAACTTTTTTCATCTGCGAAGATTCATTATCGCCTTCATATTTAAGACTATCCATTTTTTCTTCAAGCTCTTTTATCTTCTTTTGCAGTCCCTCGAATTCTATGGACAACATATCCAAAAATTTATCAACTTCTTCTGGTTTATATCCCTTAAACACTATATGAAATTCCTTTTTTTGAATACTTTCAGAAGTTAGACCCATATCTACCCCCATAATCAATATATTTTTATTATATATACCATATAATCACATACCTTAAAAGTACTATTATTAATTGTACCACCAAAATCGCAGTAATATAAGAAAGATCTAAATGAGATCCTCCTATCTTTACCATAGGTATCATCCTTCTTAACAATACCAGAACGGGTTCAGTGATATCAACAAGAAATTTATATATCCTGCTCCATACTCCATACCGCGGTGTAATCCTGAACCAGGATAATATTACCCTTAAAAATAAAATATACGAATAGACTCTCAGTATAAATATCAGTATTTCAAGAAAAATATACATTCTTACTTTTCCTTATACCATGCTATTCTGCCAATTGTTTCCCAAGCTCTTTTGAGCGCTTCAGGGCGCTTTCTACTGCATTCTTTACTATATCTTCGAGCCCGCCATCCCTGAATGTCCGTAGAGCCTTTTCGGTGGTCCCGCCGGGTGAAGCTACTTTTGAAATAAGCTCATCTATCTCAAGACCTGATCTTTCCATCATGGTACCGGCACCCATCATGGTACCGATCACAAGTCTTTTAGCTATTTGCATATCCAGGCCATTAGCTGCTGCAGCTTCTATAAGAGCTTTGCAAAAAAGGAAAAAATATGCAGGTCCGCTTCCATTGATGGCGGTTGATATATCCTGAAGCTTCTCTTCTATTAATATGCAATCTCCTATTTTTCCCATAAGGCTAGCTGCAAAATCCTGATCTTCCCGGCTTGCATATTTCCCTTTGCTTATGGTGCTCATCCCCTTTTTATATACTGCCGGGGTATTGGGCATGACCCTGATGACCGGGGTTCCTGCCCCCAAATTCTTTTCATAGAACTCAGTGCCTATCCCTGCAACTATGCTTATGATACTGTTAAACCCCTTTGTAAAACAATCCCCTATATCATCCATGACATATTTTATATTTTGAGGTTTTACAGCCATCAAAAGATATTTTGAATCCCTTACAGAAGAACATATGCTGTCTGCGGGGGCAATTCCGTATGCCTTCTTTATATAATCTCTTCTCGAAGCGCTCTTTTCATAAAATACCACTTGCCCGGTATTTAAAAAAGAAGACTCAAGAATACCTTTTAGTATTGCCTCTCCCATATTTCCACATCCGATAAATGATATTATGAATCTGCTCAAAATCTTTTCCTTCCAGAAATGTTCAATAGGTTAAAATGGTTTTAGAAAGCCTTCCTCGCCAAGAAAATCACTCTCCTTTGAATTCACCTCAATATTTGAAGGAGTAATCAAAAATACCCTATCGGCTACTTTTTTTATATCTCCCTCAAGAGCATATGTAAGTCCGCTGCAGAAGTCTATTATCCTTTTAGATACATCCTGATCTGCCTGCTGGAGGTTGACTATGACAGGAATATCATTTTTAAAATTATCCGCGATAATCTGTATTCCCTCAAATTCCTCAGGTTTGGCAATAAATACTCTGGCTTTCTTAGCCTCTCTGGCACTGTTTATCAGTGATACTTTTTTCCTGGGAAGCCTCTTCTGTGCCGATCTTTCATGACTTATGGATCTGCCTTCAGATAGATCTTTCCTGTCCCGCATAGCCATTCTTTCATCATCCTCAATTTCAAGCTCTTCTTCGTCTGCCAGCCCAAAAAAAGATAAAGTCTTCTTAAAAAATCCGCTCATTAATCCTCCTGTTTTTTTGACCTATTTGAATATATTCGAACCAATTCTTATCATTGTGGCTCCTTCCTCTATGGCAATATTAAAATCATTGCTCATGCCCATCGAAAGCTCTGAAAAGGATTCAAGGCCGCCCCGCACACATATCTTTTCTTTTACCTTCCTTAGCCGCCTGAAGACTTCCCTGATATGTTCCATATCATCCACATAGGGAGCCATCGTCATAAGACCCCTTAGTTCTATATTATGAATTTTCTCAGCCTTAGCAATAAAATCTACCACATTGTCCATATTCAGTCCATACCTGGATTCCTCGCCTGAAATATTTACTTCTATGAGTACTTTTTGTATTTTACCGCATTTTTTGGCCTCGCTGCTTACTTTCTCGAGTATCCTCATCGAATCAATTGAATGTATGTACTCGACAACCGGCACCACATCTCTTGCTTTTCTCCTCTGCAAATGTCCTATAAAATGCCACCTGGCTCCTTTGCCGACACATATATTCTTCTTTATTAATTCACCTGCCCTGTTTTCACCCATATCTATTACTCCAAGCTTTCTTATAATGTCGATACTCTCAGCATCAGCATATTTGGTAGCTGCAATAATAGTTATCTCTTCAGGGTTTCTTCCAGTTTTTTCGCATATCTCTTTAATCTGTTTTTTTAGTGTATTTATATTATTCTTATATTTTTCAAATAATATTTTTTCATTCATGATATATCCCCGGACCCTTTATCGCCTGCATGATGGGCGAAGTTCGGAAAATTGCAGGGTTTTTCACTATAACTTCCGGTTCCCGGGCAAGCTCGCAAAAAATATCGTGCTCTTTAAGAAAAGGAAAAGTCAAAAGAGATGGTCCTTCTATAAATTTCGTTTTCTGCTTAAGCATTTAAATCTAATTATTTCTTATCTTTTCTTAAGAAAGTAGGTATATCTAAGTAGTCATCATCACTTACCGGGGCAAAATCATCTTCCGAAAATCTATCAAGGGCCGATTCTTTCTTATCCTCGGAGATCTCTTTCTCAAATATATCCAATTTTTTCTTTATATCGTCCTTATCCCCAACATTTTCCTGCTTTTGCTGTTTTTTATCTGTTTCAGTTTTCACAGATTTTGCTTTTCTGGAGGTAAACCCAGTCGCAATTATTGTCACCTTGATCCTGTCGTTCATCGCCTCATCGATCACCGAACCAAAAATTATATTTGCATCCGGACTTGAAGCATTTCTTACTATTTCAGCTGCTTCATTTATTTCATATAGTTTCAGGTCGGGCCCTCCTGAAATATTCAGAAGTATTCCAGTGGCACCATCGATAGAATCTTCTATCAGGGGACTGTTGATAGCATTCTGGGCAGCTTTTATTGCCCTATTGTCGCCAGAGGCCAATCCCTCGCCGAGTATTGCATTCCCCGCATCCTTTATGATTGATTTTACATCTGCAAAATCAAGGTTGATAAGACCCGGAAGCGTAATCAGGTCCGTAACGCCTCTGACTCCGGCTTTGAGCACATTATCTGCCAGTTTAAATGCATTTAAAAGAGTAGTATTGTCATCTGCTATCTCAAGCAGTCTATCATTGGGTATTACTATCAATGTATCGACTATGGGTCTTAGGCTTTTTATCCCCTCTTCTGCCTGAGCCATGCGTTTGCGCCCTTCAAATGTAAAAGGCTTTGTTACTACTGCAACAGTAAGGCACCCTGCTTCCCTGGCTATCTTTGCTATTACAGGAACCGCACCTGTTCCAGTTCCCCCGCCTTCCCCAAGCGTTAAAAAGACCATGTCCGCATCCTTAACAGATTCCTTTATTTCGTCGATTGATTTCTCGGCAGCCATTTTCCCCATTTCGGGATTGGATCCGGCTCCCAGGCCTGAATCACCTATTAAAACTTTGCGGTCCGCATTGGACATCATCAGGGCCTGTGCATCTGTATTTATTGCAATAAACTCGCATCCGCTCAGATTATCTTCCATCATCCTGTTTACAGCATTGCTTCCACCGCCGCCGACACCTATTACCCGGATCACTGCATAATAGCTTTTATCAAAATCCAGAGTCACCTTAATACCTCCCGTTTAATTTTTTAATATCTTTGAAATAAACTCCCTGAACCGGTTTATAAAACCACTATTGTCGGAGTTATTGTCTGACTGGCTCATCTCAGCAAAACTTTCCAGCTGATGGGCATATTTAAGAAGACCCACACCTGTAGAATATATCGGCTCATCTATGACTTCAGACGGTCCCTCTACTTCATAAGGCAGTCCCAGCTTTACGGGAAGATCAAATACTGAAGCTGCAAGTGATTTAATACCTTTCAGCCGGGACGAGCCCCCCGTAAGCACCACCCCGCAGGGCAGTGAATGCATAAAACCATGATCTTCGACTTTTTCCTTTATAAGTTCCATCATCTCTTTCACTCTTGAATTCACTATATTATATAATTTTATATTTAATGTCGCCTTATTTCTATTGATCTTTATCTCTCCCATATTTACATTGTTGAGACTCTCATAGAAATTATAATCTACATTGGCATATTTTTTCTTTATTTCTTCTGCTTTGGAAAAAGTTATATTGAGACCGACAGATATATCATTGCTTATAAGATTGCCGCCGACCGGAAGACAGTATGTAAAGATCATTTTTTTATCCCTGTATACAGCGATATCCGTAGTGCCTCCGCCTATATCCAGAACCATTACCCCGCTTTCCTTTTCTTCTGGAGTGAGAACCGCTTCGCTTGAAGCCAATGCCTCCAGGATTATATCTTCAACTTCTATTTTTGAAGCTTTGATCGTGTTTATGACATTATTCAGCTGCAATGAAGAGCCGTATATGGCAAGAAGCTCGACAGCAAGCTTATTTGCTGAGAGCCCCACAGGATCCACAATACCCTTTTCATTATCTATTACAAACTGTTTTATTAGAGTATGTATTATCTCGTTTGAAGAAGACGTATTCACCTTATTTGCCATTGTTATGAGCCTGTCTACATCTGCTTTTCTTATCAGGTGATTGGAGGAGTTTATATTTATTTCACTCCAATTGGTCAGAAAGGATACATGTTTCCCCGTGACTCCAATAAAAGCTTTGTCAATGAAGTATTTTGTAGATCTCTCTGCTTCCTCAATAGATTTTAAAACGGACCTGGTGGCTTCATTTATATCTACTACCAGACCCTTTTTCATTCCCCTGCATTCCGAGATGCCGGAGCCCTCTATTTTAAGAATATTGTTCTTGCCCACATTCCCTATGAGGGTAACGACTTTAGTGGTACCGATATCTATGCCTACAATATACCTATTACTGGCTGACAAAAAAACCTCCGATTAATATTCCACTACTGGGTTATCCGGACTCCTTAAATCTATTATAGTACAATTTGTATCTTCTTTTAACAGTAGTCTGAAGATTTCAACTTTTTTTATTATCTCGCTGCTGTCTCCAAATATTATCTTCACCCCATCATGCGTCCTAAAAAAAATATCTCCGCTTATATTATCCTCTATGCCGGCTTCTTTGATGATACTTATTATCTCATCATCAAATCCTTTGTAGATATCACTACAGCTCAATATGTTTTTCTTTGCAATAATTTCTCCGGGGACCAGATTATATTCAATTGCTCCCGCCACTATTAGAAGATCCCCGTACTTGTCAAGCAGGTTTTTTCCCGCCTTCTCCAACACCATGCCTTCGCTATCAAGCAGATAGTAGTTGTTTTTATAGCTTAATATCAGAAGAGGCTTCCTTTCCTCTATGAATATATTTATCCTGTTCGGAAATATTTTCTTCATTTCTGCAGACTTTGCCCATACCATATTATCCGCAATAGAATCCTCAATTTTTTTCTTATCTGCCTCAAATATATTCGACCCTTTAAGGTCCCCGAGAAAATCCTCGATATGATCATCATCATAATGTGTATTGCCTTCAATATTTATTTCTCTGACCTTAAAATAATTACTATTGTAAAAATAGTTTATGCTCCAGACTGCTCCGACAAAAAAAACCGCAATAGACAGTATTTTCACAGCCGTCCAGAGTTTTCTGGCAAAGACTTTTCTTCTTCGCGCTTTTACTAAATTGTTTACTTTTTTAGATTTAACCACATTACCAGATCTTTAGATCTGCGCTATCAAGTATTATTTCCACCAGAAGATCAAACCCCATGCCTGCTGCGGCTGCAGCCATGGGCACAAGACTCGTCGAAGTCATCCCCGGCATTGTATTTATCTCCAGCACATAAGGGACCTCTTTATCATCCAGAATAAAATCAACCCTTGATATTCCGCAGCATTCAAGTACCCTGTGGCACTTGAAAGAGATGTCTAGAATCTCTCCATTTAGCCTTTTTTTTATTTTAGCAGGTATTATATATTCTGTTAAATTCTTCGTATATTTTGATTCATAATCAAAAAAACCATTTTCAGGTTTTATTTCTATAACAGGGAGAGCTGTTAGAGTCCTTCCTATTATTCCCACAGTCAGTTCGCGCCCGCTTATATACTTTTCAATAAACAGATCCCTGTCATAGGCTGCTGCATTACTTATGCCTTCTTCCAGCTCCCCCTCATTATTTATAATGCTTATCCCCAGGGTCGAACCCCCTGTATTTGGTTTGGCCACTACAGGATAACCCATCTTGCTGTTTATCTCTGCAGACAGTTGCCCGATTTTATCATCACCATTATTCATATCTATCTCAATATAATCAGGGGTGGGTATATTCTCAGCTATCATTATCTTCTTTGACAGTATTTTATCCATTACAAGTGCGCTTGAAAGCACGCCCGCTCCGGTATAGGGTATTTTAAGCAGTTCAAGCAGACCCTGCACGGTACCATCTTCTCCGTACCTGCCATGGAGAGCCAGAAAAGCTATGTCTATTTTTCTGATCCTATCAATAAAGCCATCATCTTTCGGGTCTATAAACTGTACAATATATCCTGACCTTTCCAGCGACTCTAAAATATTTTTACCGGTTTTCATCGATATGTCTCTCTCTGATGATATGCCTCCGGCAAGAACACCGATCACAATATTTTGTTTTTTTTGTCTTATACCCAGCTTACTAAAGCCTTCATTAATACTCTTCATATTTTCATCCTATCAATCTTACTTCATACTCCAGGTCTATACCATATCTTTCAATTACCTTACTTTTTATTATTCTTGATAATACAATAATATCTTCAGGTAAGGCACTTTTAAAATTTTCTATGAAATTAGCATGAACAGGAGAGACCCTGGCTCCGCCATATAAAAAACCTTTCAATCCGCATTCTTCTATAAGAGCTCCGGCGGACCTGCCATCTTCTCCGGGATTTTTGAAAAAACATCCGCTTGTCTTTGCTCCTACCGGTTGTGACAACTTTCTTTTAATCATATTCTGCTTTATCTTTGAAAGCAGTACCCGGGAATCATCTGCCCGGGGCTCCAGAATAACCGATACTATTGCTATCAGGCCAGGTATATTAAAGAATCTGTACCCTGACTGGATCTCTTTCCCGCTGCATTCTGCCAGGCAAAGATCATTTCCACTTCTGGTTATATATTTTAATCTGCCTATACATCCAGAGATCCATTGCCCGGAAGTGCCGCTGTTTCCGCATATGGCTCCGCCTATAGTTCCCGGTATTCCGGCAAGAAAAGCAAGGTCAAGTCCATGCCTCGCTGCCTTCATGACCAGATTTGAAGTTCCCAGAGCGGCACCCGCTTCTATTTTTATCCCCGGTTCTATATTAATATCCCCAAAAGATCTTCCCGGCTTTATCAATACATGGTCCATTGGGCCTCCGCCAAAGACTGTATTGGTGCCCCCGCCCAGTATAATATATTTAATATTGCTTTTTTCAAGAGCCTCTATAAGGGATAGCAGCTTTTCGGTGTCTTCCACGATGACAAGAGCCGCCGACCTTCCTCCTGCTCCAATCGAACACAGCTTTGAGGTGTCACAGTCAAAAATAACTTTTTTCAGGCCCAGTTCCCCGGTGATCCTTTTAATTTTTGAGAAGTTCATCAGTGACTCTCGTTATATCTCCGGCTCCCATTAATAATAATATATCCCCTGCCCTTAACTCCCTCTCGAGATATTCCGGTATATCTGCCAGTTTCGGTATATAGGCTATTTTATTCTTATAATTATTTTCAATAATGGAGTCAATAAGCATTTTACCGTTTATACCCGGAACAGGCTGTTCTCCAGCTCCGTACACATCCGTTATTACAAGGATATCACTATTTCCAAAAGATTTGCTAAAATCTTCATTCAGGTGCGCAAGCCTGGAATACCGGTGAGGCTGAAATACCGCTACAATTCTTTTTCTGATCTTATCAGTCGAAGCAGCTTCAAGGGTCGCCTTCACTTCGGAAGGGTGATGTGCATAATCATCAAATACAAGAGCGCCGTTTTTTTCTCCTCTTTTTTCAAATCTTCTTTTTACACCGGTAAAATTTCTAAGCAGTCCCGCAGACTTTTCAAGGTCCAGCCCCAGTGCGGCACATACCCCAAATGCAGCAAGACTATTTTTAATATTATGAAGGCCGGGAACATTCAGCTGTACCGCGATTTTTCTCCTCCCGTTTTCCTTTGCATCAAGTTCAAAACCGGATCCAAAATCATTATATTCTATATTATCAGCAAAAATATCATTATGGTCCGCGAGCCCAAAAGTTATGATATTAAGGTCCTCTCTATCCGGGATGCCATTAATATCTATCTCATCACCGTTTATAATCAGCCATCCATTCTTTTTGGTATTAGACATAAATTGTTTAAAGCTTTTCTCTAATTCATCCATATCTTTATAGTAATCAAAATGATCCTCTTCAATATTGGTTATAATGCTTATAAAGGGTCTATATTTTAAAAATGATCCATCGCTCTCACATGCTTCGGCTATGACATACTCGCTATTTCCATTTATCGCATTGGAGCCCAGTTCATTCAGCTCACCTCCAACTATGATAGTGGGGTCCAGATCCAGCCCCCTGAGCATCATGGAGACCATAGAAGTCGCGGTAGTCTTTCCATGGGTTCCGGCTATTGCAATTCCTTTTCTCGTATTCAGTATCCAGGATAGTATATCTGACCTGCTATAGAGCGGTATTTTTCTTGACCGGGCTTCTTCTATTTCCGGATTATCGCCGAGAATCGCAGTAGAATAAATAACAATATCGGATCCTTTTATATTTCTCCTGTCATGGCCCATCATGATCTCCAGTCCTTCTTTCCGGAGCAGTGCGGTATATCTTGATTTCTTGATATCGGAACCTCTCACATTATATCCCATTTCCTTGAGCACAAGCGCTATGGCACTCATCCCCGCTCCGCCGATCCCGACCAAAAAATAATCTTTGTATTTTGTAAAATCCCCGGCTTTACCCAATATCATCCTCCAGTAATCTGCGCGAGATTATTTGCTGGCTTTCCATTAGCGCTATGGCCGGCGATATATCTTTCATTTTATTATATATTTTCATATTATCTGCCAGTATCCTGTTTATATTCTCTGCAAGCAAACCGGCGCTGAGTATACCATCCTCTATTATTATTGATTTACCCTGTTCTGCGAGGTAGCGTGCATTATAAAATTGATGGTCATCTATTGCAAATGGATATGGTATCAGGATCGAGGGTATGCCGGCAGCAGCTATCTCAAATACAGTATTTGCTCCAGCTCTTGCGATCACAAGATCTGCGATCCTGTATATCTGCTCGATCTCATTAATATATGGGAAGACTCTAAAAACAATCCTGTCATCATTACTCTGGCTCTTTATCATCTCTTTTTTAATAATATTATAAAATCTGGCTCCTGATATAAGGAGGATCTGGATCTTATCATTATTTTTAAAAATCCCGCATAATCCCATAATGACGTCATTTATCTTTTTAGCGCCAAGGCTCCCTCCGAATGCAATAATAGTAAATCTTTTCTCTTCAAGGCCCCATTTTTTATAATCCGGTAATACATCCCTGAATTTCTTTATGGACCTCCGTACAGGATTTCCAGAAAATATTATATTGGTATTTCTGTTTTTTAAGAAACTTTTTGTATCTTCAAAACTTGTAAAGAAATATTTTGCCCGTCCTGAAAAAAGCTTATTGAGCCTGCCCGGGATATAGTTTTGCTCATGAAGGGCAAATGGGATCCTTCTAATAATCGCTGCCAGCACTACAGGGGCACATGTATATCCTCCCATTCCAAGTACAATATCTATCCTCTTCTTCTTTAGGATATTAAAGGAACTTAAGAAGCCCGGTATAAGATATATAAGAAATAATATATAATTGATGATCTTGCTCATGACGCTGCTGCTGCCGGCAAGGCCCCTGGCCCTTACAGTATAAAATTCAATACCCATCCCGGGGATCAGTTTTTTGCCTGAACCTTCTTTTGAACCTATAAAAGTAACGGCCACTGCTGGATAATTCTTCTGTATATATTCGATCACTGCTACTGCCGGATACAGGTGCCCGCCTGTACCGCCTCCCGTTATAAGTATATTTTTTTTCGTATACGCTGTTTTCATCTTATTTTACGCAAGTAAAAAGTTTCGGAATTTTTAATTTCATCGACCAGCATAATTATCTTTGGATACATTAAATAAATCAAGAGCTTGTTCATTAAACCCGGAAATTGGGCCATAAAAATATATACCCCGTCCAGGTCTATTTTATAACAGGCCAGTATCTTTCCGTCTCTATAATCATCCTCATTCAAAATTAATTCTTAAATTTTTACCAAATAAGGAACCGTTGAAGTGATGAATGAGGATACATTGATGTTTTAGTTATTCCTGAAATATTTTTGTTTAATAGCCTCAGGTTACAAAATCTCTAATCAGATTTTAAAAGAATTAATTTAAAAACAAGAATGTATTTAAAAATTGAAAATGCTTGCTTATAATAAAGAAAATAATTCAGACTATTAATAAAATGGTAAATTTAAACAAAGAATTGATCGCACCCTGTGGAATGAATTGCGGCATATGCAGCGCATATCTTGCATATAAAAACAATATACCCAGAAAAGTAGTATCAAATTGCATAGGTTGCAGGGCAAGGAATAAGCAATGTGCATTTTTAAAAAAGAAGTGCAGGGATGATTTAAAATTATTGAAGGGTGAAATAGAATTTTGTTTTGAATGCAGCTATTTCCCATGTGAAAGTTTGGCCAAATTGGATAAAAGATACAGAGATAAATATGGGATGAGCATGATCGATAATCTCAATAAAATTAAGAATAAAGGTATAAATTATTTTATTAAAAATCAGGAAACAAAATACAAATGTCAAAAATGCAATAACTTGATATCTATTCATAGCAAGAAGTGCTTTATTTGTGATAAGATCACCAGCTGGAAATCCTGATTTAACTTATTTAATATCATTTATGACAATCTTACATGGTTATTTATAAGAGCTTGCTCTGGATCATTTAAGGAAATGTCTG
>CBEVGD010000030.1:0-16979 GCA_965549355.1 uncultured bacterium
AAAAAGTAACAGTGAGAGAAGTTCATGAGACGATGCTCAGACAGGAGATCGAGAAAAAGGATAGTGACTTTATTCCATATACGACTGTCATGTCTACGATGACGACTCTTGCGGATAAAAAATTGCTAAAGCAGAACAAGGCTGCCAAGACGTACATCTACTCAGCAGCTGTAAACAAGAAAGAACTCTCGAAAAGCATCATACAGTCAGTTTCCAATAAGCTTCTCGAAGAGAGTACCAGCGGAATGGTCTCCAGATTTCTTTCAGACTCAAAGAATCTGACACATAAGGGTATAGAGAAATTAATGCATGAAATAGACAAATCTTAGATAAGATTTGTCTATTTCTTTCACCAGAAACAATCGCAGAAAAAGGGAGATGCTTGTTATTAATATCGGTACTCGCTGATCATATATTACCAATAATATATGACAGCTTTGTGACACTTATAGCAGTACTCCTCATTCTTTTTATTTTTCGCATAAAGGATTCCGGAATAAGAATTTTATTTTTCTTCCTGCCTTTAATAAAACCATTTCTTATAATAGCAGAGAGGCTCGAACCCCATCCTGACTACCCGGGCAGCTCAATAGTATATTCGGGTATCAGATTGCCATATCTTAACAATACATTGGGCTGGTTTGAAGATTTTGACACAGGCTCAAAACTTTTTATAAATAATATTAATTACCTTTTAATACATACAATATTACTTATTGTACTGATTGTACTTATTTTAAGATGGTTCAATCTATTCCTTTTTTACAAAAAGCTTGCACTTGAAGACAGGATGGCCAGGGATGAGGTCCCACTGGTTTACAGAATAATTGATGACTTCTCTGTAGAGATATCGATTAATCCTCCCGATATCTCTCTCACTCACCAAAAATATCTTTCACCATTCGTTGTCGGCATAAAGTATTGCACCATCGTCCTGTGTCCAAATCTACTGGAGATACTTGAACATAATGAAAAAGAAGTGCTGCTTCATCATGAACTTTCTCATATTAAAAGAAGGGACAATCTGATAGGCTGGGTTGCCATGATCCTGAGGGACATGATGTTTTTTAATCCTTTTGCCTATATAGCCTATCTGCTTATAAGGGTCGAGCAGGACTATGGGAGCGATAAGATCGTAGTAAAACATTCAACCAGACCGGTAAAGGAGATAGCAAGGGACCTCCTTAATGCGATCAGAAAGCTCAGTTCCTTTGGTCCGGCAAAATCTGCTACAGGTCCGGTTTCCGCCTTTACATTCATCACGGGCCGTTTTTTTGCCCAGCACAGGTTAAAAAACAGAATACGCTCAATTCTTAAGAATGACCCGCTAAGGATAAAGATGCGTATATTTCCCAGAATAATGATGTGTATGCTTTTCTTTATTGTCTTGATCTTACAGACAGTACTGATAATAGATATCGGCAACCATTATCTATACCTTAGATAGGAGAATATGATTTGATTCTCTTTGCTTAAATAATAAAAGTAAGGTTTGTTATGCCCCTACCTGCATGCTGTCGACTTTTGCTACTATAACTGAATCTATGCTTATGCCCTTCGTATCTTCCGTCTGCCTTGCAGAGCTTCCATTGACTACGAGCACTTTCTCCCCGATCCCTACTCCCACAATATCTACAGCAACGACAAATGGCTCCAGTAATTTGCCCTTAAGATCAATAGCCTTAACTATTAACAGTTTCTTGCCTACAAGCTTTTTATTCTTTTGTGCTGCTATTACATTTCCTACTACCTGGCCCAATACCATGATATTCCCTTTACTGCAAATTAAATATTTATTATTTAGAGACGGTAATATTGACTTTATCTATAATAGCGACAATTGAAGCATCTACCGGAACATCATCTCCTTCAAAGGCCCAGGTTGCTTCTGCTCCATCTTCATATCCCACCATATCGCCTATACCTGAAGAGGTAGCGTCAAGCGCTACAAGAAAGCTTCCGGTATCCTTACCGGTCCCCATGTCCACAGGCTGAATGACCTGTATCTTTTTTCCAATGAGTCCTTTGTATTTTATTGTCGATACTATATTTCCGATAACTCTCGCATAATACATAATAAACCTTTTTTCATAAGCTTCAAATTCATCAAGACTTCAAAGATTCTATAAATTAAGCCCTAGCTGCATCTTTGCTGCCTTCAGAGTATTTTTCAGAAGCATCGCAATAGTCATTGGCCCTACACCGCCTGGAACAGGTGTTATATAGCTGGCTTTCGGCTCCACTTCCAGAAAATTTACATCTCCTATAAGGGTGGACCCTTTTTTATCAAAATCTTCTTTCCGCCATTTAAGAGTCTTCTCATCAGCCTGCTCTCTGGTGATCCTGTTTATCCCTACATCTATAACTACTGCACCCTCGCTTACCATATCCGCACCAATGAGATTTGGCCTTCCTGCTGAGACTATGAGTATCTCTGCATTCCTTGTATGCATTGCCATATCTTTTGTTTTTGTATGGCATATGGTCACTGTAGCGGACTCATTGATAAGAAGAAGCGCCACAGGCTTGCCGACGATAACACTCCTGCCCACAATAGTCACTTCCTTGCCTTTGATCTCTATATTTTTCCTCTTAAGCATCTCGATTATGCCGGAAGGTGTGGCCGCCACCAGGCAGTCTTCCTGAGCAACTAATTTCCCCATGCTGATGGGATGAAAGCCGTCCACATCCTTTTCGGGAAAGATCGACTCAAGCACCCTGTTTTTATCAACCTGATCCGGCAGAGGAAGCTGTACAAGTATCCCGCTGACACTCATATCATAATTCAACCGGTCGACTTCTTTGAGTATATCTTCAGTAGATACAGTGTCTGGCATCCTGATCGCTTCAGACTTGAAGCCTACCTGCTCACATCCAAGCTGCTTGTTTCTTACATATACCTTCGAAGCTGGATCATTTCCCACCAGGATAACAGAAAGTCCGGGACGGACCCCTTTTAGCCTGACGACCTCTTCTACTTCTGCGGCAACTTCAGCTTTTATACTTTTGGCTATTTCAGGCCCACTGATTAATTTTGCTATTTTAGCCACCCCCTTTTTCCTTGTATTTTAATAGATTTCAAAACAGACCGGCTACCTTAGAATCCATTAAACTAATAATCTATATATTATGCCATACTGTATGACTTTTATGTAGTATTTGTTACATTCTAAAACAAGCCTACAATATTGCCATTATCATCTATATCGACTTTCTCCCCCGCAGGTTTCTTTGGCAATCCCGGCATCGTCCTCATCTGGCCGAGAATAGGATAGAGAAAACCTGCGCCTACCGAAGCCCTTACATCCCTTACCGGTATTGTAAATCCAGTGGGTCTTCCCTTAAGAGCGGGATCATGAGATAGCGATAGATGTGTCTTGGCCATGCACATCGGCAGCTTATCAAAGCCCTGCTCTGTATATAGCTTAATTTTTTTCTCAGCTTCAGGCAGATAGTCTACTCCATCGGCTCCATATATCTTTGTTGCTATGGTTTCTATCTTTCTCTTTATCGGCCAGTCAAGCGGATAGAGGAATTTGAACTCCGAAGGTTTTTCGGCTGCTTTTGCTACTGCTTCGGCAAGTTCCGTACCGCCATCGCCGCCCCTCAGCCATACTTTGCTGGTTACGGCATCTTCGGCTCCTGCTGCAAGTGCTTTTTCCCTTACTGCATTTACTTCTGCTTCTGTATCGGATTCAAAGTGATTGATCGCTACAACTGCAGGAACACCGAAAAGCTTCATATTTTCTATCATCTTCTCAAGATTACTGCAGCCTTTTAATACTGCTTCAACATTTTCTTTCTCCATTAGGGCCCTGTCAACACCCTTGCCGGGGATGAATTCAAAACCTCCGCCGTGCATCTTGAGTGCCCTTACTGTGGCTACTATGACCACTGCATCAGGTTTAAGGCCGCTATACCTGCATTTAATATCCATGAATTTTTCAGCTCCGCAGTCCGCTCCAAATCCGCTTTCGGTGACCACATATTCACCAAGCTTGATAGCTATCTGGTCAGCAAGTATCGAGCTATTGCCATGGGCTATATTCGCAAACGGTCCGGCGTGGACCAGGCATGGCGTATGCTCAATGGTCTGGAGAAGGTTTGGTTTTATTGCATCTTTTAATAAAACTGTCATTGCTCCTGCTGCTTTGAGGTCCTGGGCTGTCACTGCTTTTCCATCATATGTGGAACCGATCACCATCTTTGCCAGTTTTTGTCTCAGATCCTTGAGCCCCGTGGTTAGAGCAAGTATGGCCATCACTTCTGAGGCAACACTAATATCATATCCTGTTTCTCTTGGCGTACCATTCAGCTCTCCACCAAGTCCTATTATAATATTTCGAAGAGCCCTGTCGCTTACATCTACGACTCTGTTTAATGTTATGGAAAATGGATCTATATTCAGATCATTTCCTTTCATCAGGTGAGTGTCAAGAAAAGCCGCAAGAAGATTATGGGCTATGCTTACTGCATGATTGTCCCCTGTGAGATGAAGATTGAAGTCCTCCATCGGCAGTACCTGGGAATAACCGCCTCCAGCGGCACCTCCCTTTATTCCAAATACCGGACCCAGAGATGGTTGTCGAATACAGGTTATTGTCTTCTTGCCGATCTTATTAAGGGCCATTGCAAGTCCGATGGTGGTAACTGTCTTTCCCTCGCCGAGAGGGGTCGGAGTTATCGCGGTTACATCTATATACTTCCCGTTTGGCCTGTCTTTAAACTCTTCAATCACATCCAGACCTATCTTGGCCTTATGATTGCCATATAGCTCCAGATGGTCCTCGCTCAAACCCATTGGTTCAGCGATTTCCCTGATATGTTTCATCTCTGCTGCCTGAGCAATTTCAATATCGCTTTTCACTTGCTTCTCCTTTCACTTTTTTATACAATCAATCCCCTGCCGGGCAATCTTTTTTAACTGCCCGTCAGAACTCATTTATTATGATGCATATTATTTAAGAAATTTAGGGACCTCTCCTGCTTCCCTCGGGCCCACAACTACTTTCCATCCGTCTCCAAGCTCGTCTTCAAGCTCGCCCTGAAGCTGGGCGACATACCCGGGTATGATAATCTCTTTTTTAGAAGTACTGTCCTTCAGGCCGCTTTTCTTAATAAATCCGGCAATAAGCTCCGGCACAAACTTTCCTGCCGCCCAGGCAGTAAGGACAGATTGGCCCTCGACATTCATTACCAGCAGCCATGCCGATACCTTGCTTGTCTCTACCTCGCCTGAAATAATGAAATATGTAAGGGAGAAGTTTGTTGTGATAAGGATCGGTGAATTCTCATCTGGATTTCCGATCTTGTACAATTTCTCCTCGACCTGCATCGGCCTTCTGGGATCAGTATATATATTCTGCCTGTATACCAGCAGCGGATAAATATTATGCTTGTCTGCATTGGAAAGCACTATCATGGAACCGTATTTGGCTACAAATATTGAAGCTATCATCGCTTCCATCTGAGGATCATCTGTCATCTCATCAGCAAATACTATTGTGGGATATCCCAATTTCCTTTCCTGTTTTTTAATAGCTGCAGACCTCAGCGCCACCTGATTGGAAAGGTTATCCTTTAATTTGCGTGAACCGAGATCAATCACTATATTCTTTATGCCTTCTTCCCTGAGTTTGCCGGTAAGCTCCATTATTTCATCAAAGGATCCGGCCTTTACTGCAATAGGACAGCCGGTTTCTCTGGCAATACCAGCCATATCATCAATATTATCAGCAGTGGCAGCATGTATGAGGGGCTTTAGATCTTTGAACTTATCAGCTGCTTCCTTCAGCGCTGATACATCGGCAGATACCAGCATCATCGGCTTCTCGGTAAGCGAGCTCACCTTGTCTATGGCAGCAAGAAATTTATCTTTATTCCCGGACTTATTTTTGATACAGACAGAGTCCAGTACAAGTGTAAGACCCACCCTTTCATATGAGATATCATTTATATCTGAAACACTCTTTTCTATTTCCTTCTCAGACATATCATCATTAATAGTGACAGCAAATGCACTCTGATTGACAAAAGTCCTGTCATGCCTGTAGAGGACCGTCTCTTCTCCGAGGACAAAAGCCCCCTCTCCTGCTCCGATCTCAACTTTTAAAATAGGAGGCTGCGAGGCTTCGGCCAGAGCTTCCTTAGCTTCATCGGATACAAAGGGACATTTCTCCAGTTCGACTTTTCCTGCTGCAAGCTGCATTGCAAAAGCCAGACATGTCGGAAATCCACAATCCTTGCAATTAGTCTTTGGTAACTTTTTGAATATCTCTAAGCCGCTTAATGCCATACCGTACTCTCCTTATGCCTTGTTATGTAAAACTTTTATTAATATCTTTATTGCTACATCATAGGTTCCATCTCAAGCACCGGATGCTTGACTTTCTCTATCCATTCCATTACCTGTTCTTCTGTTTCCGCATCTTCTTCTGTAGCTATCTTGTCCAGAAGATCCTCCATTCCCAGATCTTTGAGCCTTTCTTCAAGCAGATCCCTGATCTCTTCCTTTAATACTTTTGGCATCCACACAAGTCTTTCAAGGCCGCCATCGGCTTTTATAAACTTTTTAGAACCTATAAAGTACTTGCTTATGCCTATAAATCCTGGAGTCTGCAGGCCTCCGCCGACCATTCCGGCCATAGTTGAGAACTTCATTCCGCTGGGGGTCATGCCTGAATGCTCCCGGTTGACTGCCATTATTCCATTTGTCGATGGCAGAATAGTGATAATGACTTCAAAACAGCCGCATGAAGTCATAGGATCCACCATCATCGAATAGGCAGAAAATGATTCAAGCGTCTGATTGGAGGACTTGAATACAAATTCATTTATACCTTTCCATACGCCGAGCTTCTCGTCTATTGTCTCCCCTTTTATGATCGGCTGATTGGGCCCGGTGGGATTTATCTCGTATGATGCTTTGCAGTCGAGCCAGTTATATGCTCCGCAGAGTCCCGGTCTTTCAGGTGATACTGCACAAACATGGTTAGGGGCAAATGACTGGCATAGCGTGCATGAGTAGAAAGTGTCAACAGACTCATCGGTAAGAGTCTTGAGCCTTTCATCCCTTGTCCTGAATATTCCTTTGGCCCTTTCCTTTAATGCTGTAACATCTTTGGGGTTAGTATATATCTTGATCTGTATCTTATCCATTATATTGCCAAAATCCGAATGCATCTTAGCATGGAGTATTGTCCCGATATGTTTTATCTTGAACCCGTTCTTTACAGCATCTTTGGAAAATCTTACCCAGATTATATCCCGCTGTCCCATATGGAATATCCCTGTAGCATAATTTATAAAATAGTGGAACTGTCTTTCCATTACAGGCTCAAAATCATCCTGCATTTTCCTTCCGGACACAATAGCTTCTATTCCAAGCGGAAGTATATCGCCTTCCTTGATATCATCTATATCAGGTCCGATAACCTCTATCTTCCCATCTTCGACTTCAGAGGAATCAGCTGAACAGAGAAACTCTACAGCTTCACTCTTATTCCCGCCAAATTCTACAAAGGTATCTTCTTTTCTTACCCTTTCACCCTCGAAAGCGGCTCCAAATGCAAGCGGTATATCGACCTTTTCTACGGTTATCTTGAGTCCCCTGACCTCTATGGCTTTTGCTACTATTTCATCATCAGGAATATTTGAAACCACATGCTCATAGGTGCAGACACCTCTTGGGAGTATTTCAGGAATATCAGTATCAGCAATAGTAGGAAAACCGTAATTTATGGCTCCTGCAGCATTTGCATATTTTTCATCGTCAACTTCACCCAGTGCTATAACAAATGCGAATACTCTATTCTTATTATAAAACAGCATTCTCCTATAGTCTCCGGGCTGAACCCCGCCAAAAGTCAGAGCTGCCCTTGTAGCAAATCCAGCGGCATGTACCGTAGCTGATATATCTTTCCCAAATGGAACCAGCCTCGTATCCCAGCCCAGTTCTACTCCTTCTTCGGCCAGTTGTTCTGCCATAGACTTTCCATCAGTTGAAGCACTCATAAATACATAAATATTTTTTTCCTGAAGCTCTCTTGCGATCTTTACGGCAGTCTTGCTGTCCTTTGCAGCTCCGACACATGCCGCAAAACCGGGGGCGGTGCCATCCACAAATTCAATACCTCTTTCCCTGAGGATCGCATCAGTCGCGGCACCGAGCCAGATCCCGTCTACAGGAGAGGGCCCATCTATATATTTTATCCCTTCTATTATTTCCTCGGCCCAGAGTGCTGCTATGCCGGCATCCAGAGTACCTCCAAGGTATGGGAGCCACAGCTTCTCAGACGGGACCTCCGGGAGAAGCTTTTTTGCTTCTTCAAGGACAGTCCTGCAGTCAGAAAGCTTTTCTACTTTCATCCCGGTCATACCATAGATAACAGGTAGAAAATAACCGGTATCCGGAAATTCTACCTTCTGGCCATCTCCATTTTTTTCAATACTCTTAGCAAGCATCTTCTCTGCCCGCTCCACGATCTTGTAAGCTCCTTTAATAGCTCCGGTTGCAATAATCTTAGACATTTTTCAACGACCTCCTTGCTTCCATATCTAATAGTACCCTTTCTTTTGTAACATCTATCTTAAGGGCCTTTCTTTTTTCCTGTATTACACTTATTACTTTTTCTAATAGCTCGTCAATATCTGCAATATATTCAAGCTGCCCGCCATATTTCTCCTGCCATCCCTTAGTCATCATCTCCTTCACTTCAGCGCTTGATTCTACCGGGATCGGCTCACCTCCAAAAGCTACATAAGTTCCCGAAACCGCGACATAGGTACCTATTGAAAGAGCCTTCTCGCTCATCCATTCAGGCGCAATACCCGCAATGGGAAGGTCGCTTATATCGTCACCGAGTCCGCCTTCCCGGACTACATCGGATACCACTGTAAGGATCCTTGAATTATCAACGCAGGAACCCAGGTGAAGCACAGGAGGCATTCCTACTGTCTCACATATAGACTTTAAACCTTCTCCGGCATATTCCATCGCTTCTGCCGCCATCAGTCCGCATTTAGCAGTTGCAATAGCTGCGCAGCCTGTCTGGACAACCAGATAATCTCTGGATATAAGTTCTTTTGTAAGATAATTATTATATTTATCATGAGTACTCCTGGCATTATTACATCCTACAATACCCACTACACCCTGTATCCTTCCATCAATGATAGCATCATTTAAAGGTCTGAAAGAGCCTCTAAACTTACCGCCAAGCGCATACTTTATATACTCCCTTGAAAAGCCGGCTACAAGGTCCGCTTTGACATCGGGTATATTCACTTCTGCCCTATTAGGATAATTATCTATGGACATCCTTATTATTTCTTTTGCAAGCTTCAGGCCATTATCTTCTTCGAACTGCATATGAATAGCGCCGGGGATCTTGCATTTGGGTGAGGAAGTTATGAGCTTAGTATGGTATTTCTTCTGCACATCTCCAAGAGACTGCATTATGCATTGCACATCCACTATCATTGCTTCTACGGCTCCTGTCATCAGAGCAAATTCCTGAGAGAGGAAATTGCCTATCGGCGCCACTCCCTGTCTCATAAGCACTTCATTTGCGGTACAGCATATGCCCACTACATTGATGCCCTTTGCACCTTTTGTCTTTGCATATTCAATTAGCTCCTCATTATCCGCAAGAGTAGCAATTATTTCTGAAAGAGTGGGTTCGTGCCCGTGAATAACGATATTTACCTCATCGGCCATAAGCATCCCAAGATTTGTCCCGGCACGGTTAGCTGTCGGGGTCTCAAACAATATATCGCTTATCTCTGTAGCGATCAGAGAACCGCCCCATCCATCGCCGATTGCGGTCCTTACTGCTTGATCCAGTATATTTTCCACATCCTGGTCCACTCCGACATGTGTCCTGTGAAGCATCTCGACTATTTCCCTGTCAACGCCCCTTGGGACCACATTATTCTTGCGCCAGACCTCCTGCCTTTTTTCAGGAGCCATCTTTATAAGGTCCAGTTCCCCTGTCTGCTGACCAAACAGGCTGAGCGCCTTCTCCGATACGTCAATCCCGATATCGCTTATCTCTCTTCCTTCAGTTTCTATTTCTAGAATCTTCGCAAATTCTATTAATTTCACTTCGTCCTTTATCTTTACTCCCTCGGCCTCGCCTTTAGCTGCAAGTCCAAGAAGATGTGCAAGATCCCTTCCATGGTCGGAATGCGCAGATGCACCAGCTGCAATAGCTCTTGCAAGGTTTCTCGCCGCTATGGTTCCCATGGTCGCACCGCAGAGTCCCGTCTTTCCTTCTTTTACCCTGCACGGTCCCATAGAACAGTTCTTGCAGCATACTCCAGCTATTCCGGAACCTATGGGACATGCCTTCATGGACTGGGAACGGTCAAATACAGTGGATATCTCCGGATCCATATTTTTAAGCATCTCCTGGACCGCAGCGTCATCCGATATATCTGCCGGTTTTCTTTTTTCTTTATCTCTTGCCATTTTGTTTATACACCATCCTTTTTATTTTAAAACTACGAAAGGTCGTTGATTACTTTTTTAATAAGGCTCACTGCCTTTGGATGCCTCATCACCAGTATATTGGAGCCGGAAAGAAGAAGGCTCATACAGGAGATAGTCTCCCAGTTTATACCCCTTAATTCCTGGTCCCCCCATTCAGGAGTGCTTTCTTCGCTTTCCTTCACTTCTTTGACTTTCCATACCTCCGGAGCTATATCATTGATTATAGGCATCTGAGTCATCTTATCATCCTGGAGAAGAGCGGCTATCTTCAATCTCTCCATAGCCGAGTGGCAGTATTCAAGTCCGTATCCGAGGCTGGAACTTGCAGGGTCCATTGCTATCCTGTCAGAAGAAAGACCCAGCTGGGTAAGAAGTATATTAAGCTGCTTGGCTATATTTACATCCAGCTGATTAAGCGAGGTAACATTATTATTATATCCCATCGCAGCTGCGGCCAGTGTCTTGTAATTATCTTCCTCTGCCCATCCCATGATTATATTAGTGTCAGCATTCTTTTCAGACACCTTCTTCATGGCTTCGGCGATCTTTTCAATGGGACCGGTGCCGTATACTATAAGCGGCTTTGATATTGCTTCCCTTAATTCTGCTGTCATCGCAGCAGCGTCTTCGGGGCTCATATCTTCGCCGTCAGGATTTATTCTTGTAAGCTTCAGGCAGATGGCATCGGCTCCATACTCATCAATATTTTTCTTTGCCCACTTTATGGGATCATCCATTACATCCTTAAAATATTTTGATACTGTCTCCGGCCAATCATCTGGTTTTGAGTCATATACCTCCATGGCCACTATCGGTTTATTGGGATTTTCCCCTTCAAAGGTATAAAAAGGTAAAGCTGTCTCACCTCCTACCAGCACCTGCGAATCTCCTGCGCCCAGCTTTAGAGTATTGATCTTTCCGCTGTAGGAATTTTTTGGAATTTGAAAGCTCAAACCGTTCCCCCTTGCATCAAGTATTTTTTATTAATTATAATTTGTCCCGCATATGTAGAATTCTAATAATAATTTTAAAATATTCTATCATCTTTGAAAGAAAACTTCAGTCTATTCTTTAGTTTTTTACTGCAGCAAGTAATATTTTTTGATTGCGTTTTTTAAATATGCGCATCTGTACGCTGAACGGATATTCTAAAGTATTATATCGAAAGGGATATTATTTACAAGGCATTATTGCATTTAATGACTTGCACCATATTGCAGTCAATGATTCCTTACATTCTTTCCATATTTTGACCGACAGATGATTTATATATTTACCGCTTATTAATCCAGCATTGCCTTAATTTCAATCATCATACTTCTCTTTGGGAACCCGATATTTGGATGTGAATTCCATGCCTGGAGGAAGCGGCATATGAGCCCCTACTATTTCGGCGCGGCGGCCCAGCACAACATCCCCGGGCTCCTCAATAAAATCCAGATTTCTTTCACAAATCGGTAATGTATAACGGACCATCGGCAGAAAGCTCTGAAAGTGTTCGGAATAGGCGACTCCGGCAGTCTGTCCGTGGGCGCCGTCTCCGGTCTCTGCACATTTACGTGCATACGCACCACCATAATACTGGCTGGACACGAAGTCCATTGCCTTTACTTTCTTGTCAACAACATCTGTAATATCTATAGAGACAGTTACATCGGATGTTCCGGCATATTTCAGACTGTTGTGCCCCATATATGCCATAGGGTTCATAAAGTAGAGAATAGGTACATTATGGCGAGTCTCATTGCTGCGGCCCACACCCATGGCAAGCTGCCAGGCGTAGAGCGTGCACTGCCCTATAGTAGCATGCATTTTAAAGCTCCCACCCTCATAGGGATGGTGGGTAATTAAAATATCCGGCCTGACATTACGAATTTCTGTAGCTACAGCTTCAATCTTATCCTGGGAAACAAGGATATCGTCATCCTCAAAACCCAGAGGGCGGATGTCATCAAAACCAAGTATCCTGCAGGCATTTCGTGTCTCTTCGAGCTTCTGTTCAATGGCCTCTTTTACTCGTTTCTCGACATCAAGCTCCGCACCGGCAACTCTTCGTTCGTCCTGTAATTGATTATGGTGGGAGCGGACCCCTGTAGTGGCGAGGACAACTGTTACACTGTCTCCTTTTGCCACATGATGAGCAAGGGTACCTCCTGCCTGGTCAAAACAATCCGATGGGTGCGTGGCTACCAGCATCAACTTAATGGGGCGACTTGTCATGTAAAACTCCTTTTTTTTATTTATTTACAAAATGCTATCAAACACTTTTTTCGCTGTCAAGACATCTTCTACAAAAATATGCTGCAAAGACTCGTATCTATAATGCAAGCTTGTAGATATTCAATACATCCTGTTTATTCAGCTCCATATATCCTCCTATCGGCCCAAAAAGCATAGTCTTCCCCGCCATCTCCTCAAATCCTTTTTCTCCTGCTCCTATGTCTTTTAAAGACGTCTTGAGATCAAGACTCTTAAAAAAGGATATAAGCCTTTCAATGCCTCTCCGGGCAATACTTTCCCGTGTCCCAAAACATGGATCCACATCAAATACCCTTACCGCAAATTTATAGAACATATCAATATCTTTCCTGTATACATATTTCATCCATGCAGGAAATATAATAGCGATCGCCATGCCATGCGGCACACCGCAGAAAGTGCTGAGTTCATGAGCGATCTTATGCGATCCCCAGTCCCCTATCCTTCCTGTGCTTAGAAGGCCGTTATGCGCCAGATTACCGGCCCACATGAGCTCGGCCCTCGGATTATAATCTTTGGGATTCTTCAATGCCAGAGGCGCATTTTCAATAACTGTCTTTAAAGTCGCCTCGCAGAGCCTGTCGGTCAGGTCCGTATTCCTGGTGTTTGTAAAATACCTCTCCATCACATGTGACATCATATCGGCAGCTCCGCAGGATAATTGTTCATCAGGCAGGGTAAAGGTGATTTCGGGATTAAGTACGGCAAATACCGGCCTTATAAGCTCATGATGATATCCCTTCTTTATCATGCCTTCTTCATTGGTGATAACTGTCACATCGCTGGACTCGCTACCGGCTGCGGGTATGGTCAGCACTACTCCTACCGGAAGGGCCGCAGCAGGCTTCGCCTCTCCAGTTAAAAAATCCCACATGCTGTCTCCTTCATATGGCACATTAAGGGCAATGGCCTTGGCAGAATCAATAACGCTCCCCCCGCCGACAGCAAGTATAAAATCGATATTATTTTCCCTGCATATCCGGGAGCCCTCAATAGTCAGCTTTAAGCCCGGATTGGGCTCTGTGCCGCCAAGCTCGAATATTTCTATTCCTTCCTTTTCCAAAGATGCCGTGACCTCATCATAAAGTCCCGACTTTTTTATGCTTCCCATGCCATAATGAAAAAGTACCCTATTGGAATATTTTTTAACTTCTTTTCCGATGTCTTTATGGGTGCTGCGTCCGAAAATTATTTTAGTAGGATTTTTAAAGATAAAGTTTTCCAATTACTGCTCCTCAAAATCACCAGGTGATTATTCTAAAATACTGATCTTTCTCAGCATCTCTTTAACTTTCTCAAGAGAAACATTGTCATCTGGAAGATCAAATACCGAATTTCCTTCCAGATCCATATCGTATATATTGTCATCAGTATTGATAACCCCGAGAAGATCGAGCCCTTTTTTCTTTATACTGTCTTCAAGCCTTCCGTCAAGCTTCCCATTGGCCCTGCCCACAACAAGATATACCCGGCCAGCTGTTATGTCTATCTCTTTCGCGAGGTCCCTTATCCGGGCCGCGGTAAGTATCCCCCTTGGAGAAGGGTCCGATATGATAAACAGATAATCCACATTATTTGTGGTCCTCCTGCTCAGATGTTCCATGCCGGCTTCATTGTCCATGACCACCCAGCCATAGTTTCCCTGAAGTTTGTCTATATATAATTTAAAGAGATTATTGGCGGCACAGTAACATCCGGGCCCTTCGCCCCTGCCCATTACAAGAAGGTCAAAACTGCTGCCCTCGACCAGAGCCTGATGAATATTCATCTCAACCATCTTATCCTTGAATATCCCTCCTGTCATACCGGGAGCAGCTTTCTTGAAATCTTCCCTTATCTTTCCTATCGTAGAAGATATCTCTATGCCAAGCACTTCATTAAGATTGGAATTTGGATCAGCGTCAAGTGCGAGAACAGTACCCTTCCCTGCATCTATCAGGGCTCTTACTATAAGGCCGCTGGTGGTCGTCTTTCCAACTCCTCCCTTTCCTGCTATTGCGATCTTCTTGCTCATAAATCCTTTCACGGTTGATCTTTGTTTCTAAAAAGATAAATATTAGAAGAAGCATGCACTTCTATTTATATATATACTCCTCAACTGTCGGGAAATCTTTCATATCTGTATATGGAAGGAACAGGCCGGCTACATACCGGTCCATAAACTTCATGCTTACGCTTAACTCTATATATGTTATGTGCTCTGAGACCTTTATGCTCTCATTATATTTATTATCAGACATCAGGCTCAGATATGCGCCTGTTACAGAAGTATTGCCCAGAAAATGATACTTTTCAATATCGATGTCGGGAATCATGCCAATCATAACTGCATTTCTGATATTCAGATTCTTTCCGAGCCCACCTGCAATATATACTTTTTCAAGATCGAATATTCCCAGATCGACCTCTTCGAGAAGGGTTCTTATGCCTGCATATATCGCAGACTTTGCCCTTATCAGATTGTCAATATCTACTTCACTTATATATATGCTTTCCCCTGTAGCGCTTTCTGCCGCCGGTACCATAACGTATCTGCAAACCCTGTCCACACACTCAAGATATTTATTTCCTATATCCTGATTAAATCTTCCTTTCCTGTCTATAACGCCTTTCAGATACATCTCGCCGATTATATCAATGAGTCCCGAACCGCATATGCCCTCGGGCCTGCAATCACCTATTACATCTATCTTGCATCTATATGTCTTTTGGTCCACCGACACCCTTTCAATGGCTCCATCTGCTGCTCTTATGCCGCATTTTACTCCTCCGCCCTCAAATGCAGGACCGGCAGAGCATGAACATCCCATCATCCACTGGGAATTACCCACAACAAGCTCGCCATTAGTACCAAGATCAATAAAAAGGGCAAGTTTCTCATCCTTATGCATCCCGCTGGCAAGCACTCCCGATGTGATATCCCCGCCAAGATAGCTGGCAATGCCCCGAAGACTGTAAACGCGGGCATTTGAAAGATGTTTTATGCCCACTTTAATAGCAGTGGAATCAGAAAATTTGTTTGCTACTGTGACATATGGCTCTTCCCTGATATATTTTGGAGGGACGCCGTAGAAAAGATGCATCATTGTAGGATTTCCTGCTATCATCACTGAGACCACATCGCGGGCATTGATACCGGTGCCGCTAAGTATTTCTACTATCATCTTATTCAGGGTATAGATCAGCACGCCCCTTAACTTCGAAAGTCCCCCGCGCTTATTAGAATATACTATCCTATTGATAATATCCTCTCCATACTTTATCTGGGGATTATATCCTGATCGGGTGCTGATTATCTCTCCGCTGAGAAGGTCCACAAGGTACATCACCAGGCTCGTTGTCCCAATATCCAGAGCTACCCCATAGATCTTCTTCCCGAGATGACCACTGTGCAGATCTATCAGAACTCCGTTTTTCTTATCCATTATTACAGTTATCTTCCAATCTTTTTTTCTCAGGTCATGAGGAAGTTTGCGTATAAAGTGTATCGGGATATCAGGATCTTCGATAGCTGTTTTTTCGGTTATGCTTTTGCTCAGCCTATAGTGGTCGCTGGTCCCGCAGGAAATCGATGGTTTTTTGACGATAAGGTTTTCCTTTATTATCCATGGGCTCACTTCTACATTTGAAAGTTCCGATTTGCTTACGGCCGAATAGTCCTTGCCCTCAATGATCTTTGCTTTTTTCTTCTTCCCGGCAGGGATCTCGACTTCCAGATCGCTTTTTACTTTTGCCAGACATGAAAGCACAAAACCTTCCTTTTTCTCCTTTTCATTTATGAATTTTGTTTTTTTGGAACTGACAGAACCTTTAAGGACTTTGACTCTGCACCTTCCGCACGTGCCGACTCCACCGCAGGATGCATCTACTGTAAGTCCGCAGTCAAGAATTGCCTGACGCAGCCTGTAGCCGGGGGGTACTTTTATTGATTCGCCTGAAGGAAGGAACTTTACATGATATTTTTTATTTTTACCCATTTTATAACAGTATTTTCCAGACTTTAAAAAATCATCTGCTTGATATAAATAAACCTTAGAGATTATATTATATAGCCATTTAAAAATCAAAATGGAAGGAGCGCTTATCTCCTTCCATTCTTAAAATATTTGATTACCTGAGCTTATTACTCTTCCATTACATTCTGAATAACAATGGTGCCTTCATCTTCAGTTTCCATTACCGTGATGTTGACCATATATGTTCCATCTTTGGCTGTAAGGTTGGAAGT
>CBEVGD010000031.1:0-16685 GCA_965549355.1 uncultured bacterium
TCTAAATAATAATTAAATCAATAATTTTGGCAGGTAAATAATGGGAATGATAAGTGAAATAAAGGATCTTGTCAGATCCGCAAGGGACAGGGACCCGGCGGCTACGAATGCTCTTGAGATACTACTCACATATTCAGGCATACATGCGATTGTAAATCACAGGATAGCTCACTGGTTTTACAGGCACCGCATACCCTTTATACCGAGATGCATGTCACAGACTTCAAGATTCTTTACGGGGATAGAGATACATCCCGGAGCAAAGATCGGACATGGAATATTTATGGACCACGGCATGGGCATAGTGATAGGAGAGACATCAGAGATCGGTAATAATGTTACCCTGTTCCAGGGGGTCACACTTGGCGGGACCGGCAAGGAAAAAGGTAAGAGACATCCCAATATAGGTGATAATACGATAGTATCTGCCGGTGCTAAGGTCCTGGGCTCGATCGAGATAGGCAAGAATGTGATAATAGGGGCAGGAGCAGTAGTAATTAAATCGGTACCTGATAATTGCACCGTGGTAGGCATTCCGGGAAAGATCGTAAAAGTGGGCGGCGATAAGGTACTCTCGGATGCTTCACATAGGATGCATCTACCTGATCCGGTAAGTGATATAATAAGCGATTGCTGTGCCCGTATCGATTTACTTGAAAAAGAGTTAAAGAAGCAAAAAAACAAAAAGGATAGCAAGGAGAAATAAGTTTGAGTTTAAGATTGTACAATACATTGAGCCGTAAAAAAGAGGAATTTAAGCCGAGAATATCGGGCAGTGTAAATATGTATGTATGCGGCCCAACTGTATATAATTTTATTTCAATAGGTAATTCAAGACCTATTATAGTTTTTAATATGGTAAGAAATTATTTTAAGTATCTGGGCTATAGGGTAAATCTTGTCCAGAATATTACAGATATAGAGGATAAGATAATAAATAAGGCAAATGAAGAAAAAGTCGGATATGAAGTGATAACGAAGAGATATATCAAAGCATTCATGGAAGATCTAAGAGGTCTTGATATTGATGAATTTGATTCTATGCCCCTCGCTACTGAGATGATAGATGAGATAATTGATGTGATCTCCCGGATACTTGAAAATGGGTACGGGTATGAAATAGACGGAAATGTATATTTTGACGTAGCAAGGTTTGCCGATTATGGGAAATTATCGGGCCAGAAGATAGGGGAGATGCAGGAATCCGAATGTTCAGTATTTGAAAAGAAGAATAGGATAGATTTTGCTCTCTGGAAAAAGGCAAAAGAAGGAGAGCCCAGCTGGGACAGTCCATGGGGAAAAGGAAGGCCCGGATGGCATATTGAGTGTTCGGCGATGTCTATCAATATACTGGGGCACAATATTGATATCCATGGCGGAGGAATAGACCTGGTATTTCCGCATCATGAAAATGAAATAGCACAATCAGAGGCTGCATTCCCCGGTAAGGGAAATTTTTCTAATTATTGGATGCATAATGGCATGATAGAAGTAAAAGCGGAAAAAATGTCCAAATCCAGCGGGCTGAAGGAAGACTGGATATTAAAAAATCTTTTAAAGAAGTACTCCCCTGATGTAATAAAGATGTATATCCTGTCAACACATTACAGGAGTCCGCTTGAATTCAGCAGCGGGAAGCTTGAAGAAGCAAAGAAGGCCCTTGAAAGGATAGTAAATACTCTCAAGAATATGGATTTCCTTATAAATGGCAATGCAGAAGATGGTAATGATGAAGCAGAGCTCTCACAAAAGGTTGAAGCTATTACCGGCAAACTTGAAAGTGACTTCAAGGTTTCCATGGATGATGATTTTAATTCTGCCAGGGGCATAGGTGTGATTTTTGATTGTGTGAAAAATATAAATTCAGTGATCCAGAATCCGGGTTTCAGGACCGGTACCCTGCTGGTAGCCGCACTCAGGAAAGCATATGAAAAGATAATCCAGCTGGGCGGGGTGATCGGTTTGAATCTCTCCAGGGAATTAAAAAGAATGGGAGAAAGCAGTAAGGAAGACCCTGAAATAGCAAAGATAGAGGAACTCATCAAGCAAAGGGATGCTGCCAGGGGAAATAGGGATTTTAAAGAAGCTGACAGGATCAGGGATATGTTGCTGTCAATGGATATTATTCTTGAAGACAGGAAAGAAGGAACCATCTGGAAGCACAGGGATCAACCGGTGTCGGATCCGACAGGGACCTCTGGTAATGATGATCATGGAAAATAATAATCAAAGCCTTGAACATATATATGGCATCAATGCTATAACCACATTGCTCGAGATAAATGCCGGCCATAGAAAGATCTATGAAATAATTATCTCTGACCGGAGAAAACAGGACAAGCGTATTAAAGATATCTTGCAGCTTGCTTCGAAAAGGGAAATAAAGGTAAGGATAGCAGGGGAACAGGATTTTAGAAGCCTTGCCGGGGAAGAAAAAAGTATTCAGAATATAATAGCCAGGGTATCAGCATATAATACAGGAGACTTTGATCATTATATTGAAAATAATATCCATCCCGGTTCAAAGCTTATGATATTGGATGGAATAACCGATATTGGAAATTTTGGGTCCATTATAAGGAATTGCTACGCTTTCGGATTTGATGGGATAATACTACCCAAAAAGAGAAGTGTTTCACTGAACAGGAAAGTTTCCAAAATATCTGCCGGAGCATTGGAAGGGATCAGCATCTTCATGGTCACAAATCTTACCAGGGCCATAAAGAAATTAAAGACAGCCGGGTTCTGGATATACGGAACGACTCTTGAAAAGGACAAAAAGATCCGGGACATAGCCGATACTGATTTTGTTTTCCCTCTTGCGCTGGTGATGGGAAGCGAGGATAAAGGTATGAGCAGGATAGTAACCGATAATTGCGATGTTCTTATATCGATACGCCTGACAGGAAGGATGCAGTCCTTAAATGTGTCAATGGCAAGCGGGATCATCCTTTACTATCTCCAGGAGAAGCATAAGGGGGAGAAAACTTGAAGGACCTATTGATAATCGATGGTTATAATTTTATTTTTAATTTTTTCAAAGCGGGTAAGCTCGATAATGATGATATCGAATACTATAGGGGGAAGCTGACAGCCGACCTTATTGCCTATAATTCCCAGAAGGATCATGATCTGATCCTGGTATTTGACGCAGGCAAGAGAGGAAACCAGCTCAGGAGCAGCGAAATGATCGATCATATAGAGGTCATTTACTCCAGTGAGGGAGAAACGGCAGATACTATCATTGAGGAGCTTGTCTCTGAATGGTCCGATCATAGAAAGATATTTGTAGTGACCTCTGATTATTCCCAGCAGAAAGTCATATTCGGCAAGAATACCGTTAGAAGATCCTGCAGGGAGTTCGGTCTTGAGCTGAACTCTGTCAGGAGCGACATAAGTAAGAGAATAAAAAAAGAAAATAGAAATACAAAAAGGGCTTTTTATCCTCTTGAAAGAAGGCTTGATCCTGAAATGCGCAAGAAGATCTCTGATTACAGGAAAAGTTGATTATATGAAGACTTCCCCCCCATTCTTGATTATTTTTCTTTCCGTGTACCTGATCCTTCTGTCTGGCTGCGGACTATTTTATGAGTTTGAACCGGAAGAAGATCTCATAGAGAATAATGTATCTGCAGGACCAGAACCTGCACAGGACCTGCACAGGGTGTCAGAGGTCATTGACGGGGACACAATAGTACTTTCAAATGGAGACAGAGTAAGATTTCTGGGTATTAATACTCCTGAGAATGGGATGTATTTTTATATGGAATCCAGGGATGTTTTGGAGATAATGGTCCTGGGAAAAGATGTCACCCTTGAGAAGGATGTGTCAGACTGCGATATATATGGAAGGAAACTCCGCTATGTTTTTTTGGAAGATATCTTTGTAAATCTTGAGATGGTCAAAAGGGGTTTTGCAAATATTTATACCTACCCGCCTGATGTAAAATATGCCGAAGATATTCTGGCAGCGGAAAGATATGCAAGAGAAAATAATCTCGGCCTATGGGAATTGTCAGAATTCAAGGATATTTACATAGAAGTCTTCTATGATGCTCCAGGGGATGACAATGAGAATAAAAATGGTGAATATGTTGTTCTGAAGAATACGGGAAGCAGTATTTTAAATACTCTGAACTGGACCATAAAAGACAGCGGGACAAATATATATGTATTTGGTCCCCGGAAGTTTTATCCTGGATCCAGGATCACCCTTTTTTCCGGCAAAGGGGCCGATGGCGAAGATATATTATACTGGGATAGCCACAAACCTGTATGGAACAATGATTTCGATACCTTATATCTGAGGGATGCAGATGGACTTCTAATGGGCATATATGATTATTAGTCTTTGAATTCTTTTTCAATAAAGTGAGTATGTATTTTTCCTTCGATAAATCTTTTATTTGCAAGGATCCTTCGGTGAAAAGGGATAGTGGTGCGTATGCCTTCGATCTTGAATTCATTAAGAGCCCTTACTGAGCGGGCTATTGCACTTTTGCGGTCCCTATCCCATATTATAAGCTTTGCGAGGAGCGAATCATAGAACGGCGATATCTCGCTGCCTGTGCCTATAAATGTGTCTACCCGTACCCCCGGACCGCCGGGAATGAAGCTTTTGGTTATTCTTCCCGGGCTCGGGGCAAAATCATTCTGCGGATCCTCTGCATTTATCCTGAATTCAATAGCGTGCCCCCTGGGCCCGTAAAATTCTTTTTTATCAGTTATCCTCTTTCCAGACGAGATCAGTATCTGTTCTTTTATAAGATCCATGCCTGTCACTGCTTCCGTTATCGGATGTTCGACCTGTATCCGCGTATTTATCTCAATAAAGTAGAAATTATTGTTTTCATCCAGCAGAAATTCGATTGTTCCAAGATTCTTATAATCGATCGCTCTGGCTGCCCTAATAGCATATTCACGCATGACTCTTGACAATTTTGGAGGAAGGTTTACAGCCGGAGCTTCCTCGATAAGCTTTTGATGCCTTCTCTGGATGGAACACTCTCTTTCACCGACGCATATTGTCCTGCCAAAATTATCTGCTATTATCTGGAATTCAATATGCCTGGGTTTTGAGATATATTTTTCAATATACATCTCGTCCGTCCCAAAAGCTTTTTCGGATTCAGCTTTTGCCATTGGATAAAAATTGACAAGGTCTTCATTGTTCCGGCATATCCGCATGCCCTTTCCGCCTCCGCCGAATGCTGCCTTTATTATTACCGGATATCCAAGTCTTCTGCACAGCTTCGTTGCAGAATTAAGATCAGCTACATTGCCATTTGAACCCGGTATGACCGGTACCTTGCTGTTTTTCATCACTTCTATTGCTTTTGACTTATTGCCTGCCAGGGCAATAGCTTCAGCAGAGGGCCCTATAAAGACAATATTATTATCGTGGCAGATATTTACGAACCGGTCATTTTCAGCCAAAAACCCATAACCTGGATGTATTGCGTCGCAATTTGCTACCTGTGCCGCTGTAATTATATTGTCTATATTAAGATAGCTCTTTAAAGGCTGGGGAGGACCGATACAGATGCTCCGGTCAGCCATTTTCCTGTGTATTGAATCCCTGTCGGCAGTAGAATAGACTGCGACGCATTCGATACTCATTTCCCTGCATGCCCTGATTATCCTTAAGGCGATCTCGCCCCTATTGGCGATAAGTATTCTTTTAAACATCAGTCTTTCTTGATTATCATTATTGTTTGATCGTATTCCACTATTTCCTCATTTTGAATAAATATTTCTCCTATGACACCGTCAAACTCAGAATCTACCCTGTTCATATGCTTCATAGCTTCAATAATAAAAAGTGTGTCTCCCTTTTTAACCCTGTCTCCGGCCTTTACAAAAGGCGAATCTCCGGGAACAGGAGAAGAATAGAATAAGCCGACAATAGGGGATTTGACTTCTACCGAACCCGCATCAAGCACAGGTTTAAGGTCCTGTGCGCTATCAGTATTTCCATGGACAGTCTTTTGCAGTGACCGGGAGGTTTTAGTTTGCATAAGATTGTTTATTGATATCTTTATGCCATCAAGCTCAAATTTGATCTCGTCGATATTGCTGCTCTCAACAATAGAAGTTATTTCCTTTAATTTTTGTGTATCCAGATTTTTTAAACTAGAAAGGGGCACAGGCTTCTCCGCATCTCCCCGGACTTCTCTGGAGACTTTTACCTGTTCGCGCTCCGGTCTTTTCCCGGCGATCCCATTACTTTTATCTTTAAGATATCTGGCGGTCTTCTCAGGGAAGAAACAGTAACTGAGTATATCTCCCTCTTCTGATGTCAGCTTCCTTAATTCCTTGCTGTGTTCTTTATAAATATCCTTTATCTCCAGCAGGCTCTCGACTCTATTCTCTTCCGAAAAAGATTCCATTCTATCAAGGATATTCTTATCTATTTTCCTGGGCAGCTTTCCATAATATTCCCATATGAGTTTTTTTATCTCATCACAGAGTATTTCCCATCTATTGTCAGAGATCACGCTGTTCAGGACCGCCTGGCTTCCGATTATCTGCCCAATAGGAGCCGACAGGGAAGGATTTCCGATCTCATTCTTTATCCTTGAGACCTCCTCAAGCACAAGGTCCAGAGATTCAATCTCACCGATCTCTACAAGCTGATTATTTATTTTCGTGATCAGCCATTTGGGAAGAAGATTTTTATTGGTATGGTCAAGTATGAACCTGGTGGAGAAAAGATCCTGCTCTATATAGGGATAAATATTTTTCTTTATAAGTTCTCCGAGTCCGGCTATCTTTTTATAATCAACTTTATATGAGATATCGGACCCCTTAAGGCTGAGCAGAAAAGAAAAAACGGTGGGAGTGAGATCATTATATGAAGATGGAAGAAAGCTAAGGTCAAAACCGCTGCAGCCATTGACCGCAGCTTCAAAATAGTTAAGAGTTTGAAGACCCCGCAGATTGGAAGCGCTAAAATATACCGGGACATCAATCTCTCTTGATAGTACCGAAAAAAGCTCAGCTGCTCTCCCCGGGATCATTGTAGATTCAGCATCCTTGATACATATGCTGGAGCAGCCCATATCGACAAGTTCTTTTGCAGTCTCAGGATAATACCCGGAATCCCGGAGATCATCAAATATTATGGTTCCCTGGCACAGGGCATCATTATTTAATATCTCTGAAACGGTAAATTTAAAGTTCTCCAGATCATTTAATGAATCATAGACCCTGAAAATGCTTATCCCGTTTTGGATGCTTTCTTTTATGAATTTTTTTATTATATGGGCATCATATATCTCAGGGCCGGTGAGATTTCTGGCTCCGATCAGAGCCTGAAGCGGAATTGAAGGAATAATGCTCTTAATAAAGGAAGATACCTGGAAAGGATTCATGCACAGGCTGCTCTCAAGGATCTTTTCAAAGCTGGAGCCTCCCATTATCTCGAGACTATCATATTCAAGACCACTATACTCTTCAAGGACACTCAAAAGTTTTTTCTTATCCAGATCCCCGGGATCGGTATTCTGGAATATATTCCTGAAAGTAATATCATTTATTTTTATATTTTTCATAACCTTTACTGCCTGACTCTAATATTTTAATTGCTATAAGGATCTTAATAAGGTCCGGTATTATAAAAGGTTTGACTCCCAGGATCCAGACTGATCCGGCTATCTCTACAATTTGCTGCCTGTTGGAAAGGGAATACAAAAATCCAAATAAATGGACCGAACCGAGAAGGTATATTATCAGTAATCCGGCGGCACCTGAAATAAAACCGGCTGCAAGTGTATTGCCCCTGAGTATACTATTTAACTGTCTGTTATTAAACAATAATCCCGAAATATATGCGGCGATGGCAAAACCAATGACATATCCTGCTGTTGGGCCGTAAAAAAATGCCGGGCCGCCAATAAAACCGGCAAATACAGGCATCCCTGCAAGTCCCATCGAAATATATATCAACTGTCCGGCAAGGGCCCATGGTCCGCCCAGCATAAGGGCCGAAAAGACTACGGTCAATACCTGGAGGGTCACCGGAACGGGAGTAAAGGGAAGATAGATAAAAGCATTAGCCGAAATGGCCATAAGAAAGGCAAATACTATTGAGAAAGTAAATTTTAATAGTAGATCCGGGTACCTTCTACTGGCTGGTACGCATATGCTGTTTTGTCTGCCCACGGTGCTGTAGTTTATCATTTATAGCCTTTCCATTTTTACAGGGGGGTTAGATTTATCATAGTCAGGTCTTATCATAAAAAGTTCTCTACGTAAGACGCTTGCTTCTTTATAAAGTTTCACCGCAGAGACCATAATGGGACTCGGCTGTAGGAGCCTGTCCGAGAACTTGGACAGGCTCCTACAGCGGAACAAATTATGAAACTATTAGATTATGAAGGCGTCTCTTTATAAAGCCAGTTTTTTTATTTTTATCATAAAAGTTATATTCGGGGGATATATGCATTACCTTTTAAATGAAGAACAAAAAATGATCGTAGACATATGCCGGCAGATAGTAGATGAAAAGATAAAGCCTGTAAGAGCAGAGCTTGATGAAAAGAAAGAATTTCCATGGGATGCTATAAAGGAGATCGCGAGAAGTGATCTTCCCAGACTCTTTGTTGCCGAGGAATATGAAGGAATGGGAACGGGTATATTTGAAATTTGCCTTGCAAGTGAAGAACTTTCAAGAGGAGACCTCTCTGTTGCTACATCCTTTGCCGCATCAGGGCTTGGATTGATACCTATAAATATAGCCGGAAACGATGAGCAGAAGAAAAAATATCTTCCACAGCTTGCAAGCGGAAAAAAACTTGCTTCATTCGGCCTTACGGAAGCCGAAGCCGGAAGCGATGTAGGCAATATAAGGACCACTGCTGTAAAGGACGGAGATCATTATGTGATCAATGGTACGAAACAGTGGATCACAAATGGGGGAGAAGCAGATATATATTCTGTGTTTGCCATGACAAATCCTGAAAAGGGCGCAAGAGGGGCAAGCGTATTTATAGTAGAAAAGGGAACCCCGGGCTTTGATTTCGGCAAGCAGGAAGATAAACTCGGGATAAGGGCCTCTGCCACGAGGGAGCTGATATTTACAGACTGCAGGGTCCCCGCTGAAAATCTTCTCGGACGCGAGGGAATGGGTTTCTTGATAGCCATGAAGACTTTTGACGAGTCCAGGCCGGCCGTGGGTGCACAGGCTGTGGGGGTTGCACAGGGCGCCCTGGAAGAAGCTCTTGAGTATTCAAAGGTAAGGAAACAATTCGGGTCATCGATTTCTTCCTTCCAGGCGATACAGCATATGCTTGCAGATATGGCAACCGGCGTAGAAGCTGCAAGATCGCTTGTGTACCATACAGCAAGGGTCATCGATAGTGGAGATAAGAATACATCACGGCTTTCTGCGATGTCCAAGGTTTTTGCTTCGGATATGGCTATGAAGGTCACAACAGATGCAGTACAGATACTCGCAGGATATGGCTATATGAAGGAATATCCTGTGGAGAAGATGATGAGGGATGCAAAAATAACCCAGATCTATGAGGGGACCAATCAGATACTGAGAAATATTGTAGCGCTGGACCTCATAAAAAAGGGAGTTCTTTAAAAAATAAATATATCAGGCAGGTGATAAAAATCAAAATTGCAGTTTGCATAAAGCAGGTCCCGGGCACAACGGAAATAAAGATAGATCCGGAAACAAATACATTAATAAGGCAGGACATAGAGAACATAGTCAATCCTTTTGATACTTATGCTATTGAAGAAGCAGTAAAACTCAAAGAGAGACTGGACTCAGATGAGGACTTTGGCGATGAGGTAGAAGTAATAGCGATTACGATGGGACCTCCGCAGGCGGAAGATATACTCAGAGAAGCCATATCGGTCGGGGTGGACAGCGCCATACTTTTATCAGACAGAGCTTTTGCAGGTGCCGATACATGGGCCACTGCAGCTGCACTTTCGATGGCATTGGAAAAGCTCGGGGATGTAGGTCTGGTCATATTCGGAAAGCAGACACTTGATGGAGATACGGGCCAGGTCGGACCGGAACTGGCACATAAGATGAATATTCCTTTCATCGGCTATGTAAGCGGGATCAATGAGATCTCAAAAAATAAGATAAAGGTAAAAAGGCTGGCCGAGAATAACTATGAAATATTTGAAGTGAGGCTGCCGGCAGCCATATCTGTGATAAAGGATATTAATACTCCGAGGGTGCCATCTCTGAGGGGAAAGATGAAGGCTAAGAAAGCTGATATTCCTGTCTGGACCTCAAAAGAGCTGGATGCAAGCTCTGAAGAAGTGGGCCTGGCCGGTTCATATACTCAGGTGGTGAAGATATTTACACCAAAAATGGTCCATGATGTAAAGATAATCGAAGGTACCCCGGAAGAACAGGTCGAGGAGCTTTTCGGGGAATTAAAAGAATTAAATATAGTATAAATCAGGGGGTTGTATATTTTATGGAGATCAAAGTCAATGAAAGCACCTGTACAGGATGCAGCCTCTGTAAGCCAAGCTGCCTGTATGATGCTATTGAAATAATAGATGGAATAGCAAAAATAAATGAAAATTGTGTTTTTTGCGGGGTATGCATCGATGTATGCAAATCTGATTCTATAGAAATAACCGGTCTTAAAGAAGAAAAGGATTTTTCTGATTACAGGGGAGTATTTGTATATCTTGAGACTCACGGCGCTGCAGTATCCGATATAGGATTGGAGCTTGCAAGCGAAGGCAGAAAGCTTGCCGACAGTCTCGGGGTGCCGCTCTCGGCTGTAGCTATTGGAAGCGGTATAAGCAAGAATTCCGAAACTGTCTTCCAGTACGGAGCCGATAATCTGTATTTGATCGACAGTCCGGTATTTGAGCACAATATAGATGATATATATTCCAAAGCCCTTGTCCAGATAATAAGTAAATATAAGCCGGAGATATTTCTTGCAGGCGCAACATCTTTTGGAAGGACATTGGCACCAAAGGTCGCGGCAATATTAAAAACCGGCCTTACAGCAGATTGTACCGGCCTAACTATCGATAGTGAAAAGAAAATACTCTTGCAGACAAGGCCGACTTTCGGGGGCAATATCCTCGCTACTATCATTACAAGAAATGCAAGGCCTCAGATGGCAACAGTAAGACCCCATGTAATGGAAAAGAAAAAAATAAATGATATCCCGGATAATCTTAAGGACAGGATAATAAAAATAGAAATAGATGAAAAAAGATTCAAGACAAAATACAAAATGCTGGGAACAGAGACAGAAAAGGGTGAGAAGATAAATATAACCGATTATGATGTGATAGTCTCCGGAGGCAGGGGACTTGGCAGCGGCGATAAGTTCGAACTTCTTAAAGAGCTTGCTGATGCACTTGGAGGAGTCATCGGCGCATCACGGGCCGCGGTTGATTCCGGATGGATATCATATCCCCATCAGGTGGGCCAGACAGGCAAGACGGTCAACCCAAAAATATATATAGCCTGCGGCATATCCGGAGCCATTCAGCATCTGGCAGGCATGCAGACTTCAGATATAATAATTGCAGTGAATAAGGATGCCGGCGCTCCTATTTTTAAGGTAGCTAATTACGGTATTGTAGGGGATCTGTTCGAGATAATCCCCATGCTTATAAAAAGGATAAAAGACGGCAAACCGCTGATATAGGAGCCTGTGTCCAACAAGCCCATACCTAATTTCCGGACAGGCTCCAGGGAAAGCCAGGGCTCTGCAAAAGATTTAATAAGTCATTTAGGGTTAAAACTTGTTGTCAATCATATCTTAATATTTTTTCTATCTTTTTAAATATTGATCCTATTTCTCCTGATTTCGAGAAATGATTGTATTGCTCTTCAAAGTTTTTAAGTATGCGGACCAGAAGCAGTTCCGGCTCAATCACTTTTTTAGATATATCCTGGAGATTTACGGCCTTTTTATCGATTTTATCAATACTTTTTTTATCTATAGCAATATTCAGGCCCATGCCGAGTATTATCATATGAGAGGGTCCGATTTTTTTTGATTCAGACAGTATCCCGCCGAATTTATAATCTTTACAGTATAGGTCATTGGGCCATTTGATATTAACATTTATATTATAGTGCTTTATAAGCACATCTGCCGCACAGAAAGCTGCGATAAGCGTTATGGAAGGGATCTTATCTGCCCTGAGACCTGTTCTGAAAATAAGGGAAAACCAGAGGCCTCCCGGAGGTGACAGCCACTGTCGGTTGAACCTTCCCCTTCCCCCTGTCTGCTCATCTGCAAGTACAAGCGTGCCATTGAGGTTTTCAAGTTCTGAACCGTCGATACCACCAAGCATATTGAAGGCATGATCATTGGTAGATGCAATGGCTGGAAAATATATAAGGTTCTGGCCGAATACACTGGTATCCAAAAGCCTTTTGAATTTTTCTTTATTAAACCTTCTCATTGTTTTGATGCCAGAAAAAAGTAATATGATGATAATAAAATATGTGAGGATTTAATTAAAGTAGTTAATTAAAAAATATCTAATACAATTCACGATAGCAAGATCTGTTTATCTGATCTTTCCAGATAGATCTAACCATAGGCTGGTTTTTTAAATTTTTTTCTCGAACTCTTTTGATAGAACCTCTTTTTACCCCTGGAAGATGAATTTGGCCTACGGGGCCTGGATTTTTTACTGCCCCCTGAACTGTCCACCCTTATCTTCCTTCCTTTATAGATCTCATTCTCAAATGAATCAATGACATCCGGCATATGGGGGTCCATTATATCAATAAATGAATAGGTCTTTTTGACATTTATTCTTTTAAACGTTTTTGAGGACAGCCCCGTAATTTCCATTAGATAATTACCCATACTGCCCTTATCGAAACCATCCATGGTACCAAGGTTTATAAACATGCTGTTGCCTTTTTTGTCTGAGCCTCTGGGTCTTATATGATCCTTTTTTGAAAAATCTATATTTAAGTCTTCTTCTTCCCTGTAATATTCTATGAACCGGTTGAACTCAAGGGAAAAGATCCGTTTTATAAGCTCGTCCTTATCAATATTTTTAACCTCATCATATATTGCAGGCAGGTATTTAGAGATTTCTTTCCTGTCTATCTCTACTTTCTGTATCTTTTTCATAAATGACATAAGCTGGGCCTCGCATACTTCTACACCGCCTGGCACCTTTGTATAAACAAGTTTTTTATTTATCTGTTTTTCTATATGCCTTATTTTCCCCATGTCCTTTGTATTGGCAATCGATACTGTTATTCCCGACTTTCCCGCTCTTGCGGTCCTTCCGCTTCTATGTGTATAGAGATCTGTCTCATCAGGAAGTCTGTAATTTATTACATGGCTTACATCATTTACATCTATGCCTCTAGCGGCCACATCTGTGGCGACCAGTAATTGCAGGGATCTGTCCCTGTAATGTTTCATGACCTTGTCACGCAAAGTCTGGCTCAAGTCGCCATGTAGAGAATCGGCATTATAACCATCTTTTATAAGCTTTTCAGATATTTTCTGGGTCTCTGCTCTTGTCCTGCAAAACACTATTGCAAAAATATTAGGGTTTGCATCCACAATTCGTTTTAATGCCTTATAACGGTCCCTTTCGTGTACCATATAATAAATATGGCTGATATTTTCTGCTGCAGAATTCTTTACTCCGACGGTGAGCTCAAAGGGATCAGTTAAATATCTTGATGTTATTGCGCGTATTCCCCTGGGCATGGTAGCTGCAAACAGCCAGGTTCGCTTATCGGCAGGAGTAAATTCAAGTATTGCATTGAGATCTTCCTTGAAACCCATGTTTAGCATCTCATCAGCTTCGTCAAGAACTACATATTTAATAGTAGAAATATTTATCTTCTTTCTTCTTATAAGGTCCGTAAGGCGGCCGGGTGTTGCAACTACTATATGTGCGCCTTTCTTTACGCTGCTTATCTGATCTCTGATGCTTGCTCCTCCATAAACAGCTGTTATTTTTACTGCACTAAGATATTTGCAGTAATTTTTAAGATCTTTTGCGATCTGTGCACAAAGTTCTCTCGTGGGAGCCAATATGAGTCCCTGTATTGTTCTTGAGCCCGTATCTACAAGGCTAATAAGCGGCAGTCCGAAAGCGGCAGTTTTCCCGGTACCAGTCTGGGCCATACCGATAAAATTTTGGCGGCCTTCTTTTAAAACAGAAATTGACTGTTCCTGTATGGGAGTAAGCTTTTCAAAGCCCAATTCCATAATTGCCTTAATTAATTCTTTTCTTAATCCAAATTTTTCAAAGTGATTCATTTCTTTTCCAATACAAATAATATTTTATAATCCGATGGTTTAAGGTGATAATAAACGAAGATAAAAATTTCCTGTCCAAGATCCATAAAACTTTAAAGACAGATATCAATTCATATATATATGCTGATATCCAACTTTGCATCAAGGGGTCATTATAACAGGAAAAATAATTAAAGCACGAAGAATATTTTGAAAATATTTTGAAGCAATTCATAAAGTAGTTCAAATTCTTGACATTTACCTAAAACCATATATTATAATGTAAAGAGAACTTTACATTTGGAGGCGGCTTAAATGAATATTTTTAAAAAGCCTGGTTTTGAGAAAGGTGATGAAAGGGGAATCTATATTGCCAGTAAGGCATTAAGAAATTCCTGGATTTTCAATAGTACTGCTTTGTTTTTGTGGATGATAGTAGAATTATTACGTAATGGGCCAACCTCTGTATTTTATATACTTTTGATTATATTTTCATCCGGGCTAACTGTTTTTTGGAGTTTCTATATATATTATCTAAAAAAAACCAGTGGTTAATATGAAAAATAATATTCGTAAACTTCGGAAAATACATAATTTAACTCAGGAGGAACTGGCAGATAAAACTAATGTTTCAAGACAAACTATAATAGCTATTGAAAAAGGCAAATATGATCCCTCCTTAAAACTGGCTTTTAAAGTAGCCAAACAGTTTAAACTGCCTATAGAAAATATCTTTATTTTAAATGACGATTAAATGCATTTCAGACTTTTCGATACAAAGTTTAACTGTTGATATAAAACTTTTATTAAGAAATATGTGAAATATTAATACCAAAAGAATGCTTGAAGTTTACTAAAAAGATTGGTTAAATACTATTCAATATATATAAAAATAATATTAATTATATATCACAGTTAGAATATTTATGAGCAGGAGATGAAATGAAAGATATAATAACAGGAAAATATCTTTTTATAATTACAGTTATTATTACTATAGTAGCTTCGTTTAGTCTTACAGCCTGTAATGAACTTACTGATATTTCAAAAACGATGGATTCCTTCGAAGTGGTAAAAGGTGATATCATACAGACAGTAAATACCAGTGGTTCCGTGGGTAGTAGCGAACAAAACGACTACCCCCTTTCTGTTTCAGGTAAAGTCCTGCATGCTCTTAGCAAAGGAGATACTTTTAGCAAAGGTGACGTGCTCATAAAGATAGATGATAGCAGGCAAGAACTCCTTATTGCTCAAGCAGAAGAAAATCTAAACACAGGTAGGCATTCCCTGAAGCTTGCTAAAATAAGCTACCAGCAAGCACTTGATGCCAACCATATTGCTATCCAGCTGGCGGGGAACAATATGCAGCAGGCAGAGCTGGCTGCTGAAAATGCTTTTAGGGCGCTTGAAAATGCTAACAATATGGCATCAAAATCAATGAGAGATTCTGCAGAAGGGACATATGAACAATCAGTTTTGGGCCAATCTACCGCCTACTGGAATAACTTCAGCAGCACCAAAAATACACAGGACCAGATAAAGATTACGAAAGAGAATATAGAGCAGGCAGAAACCCAGCTTAAACTATCTGAAATCAACCTTGAGCTGGCTAAACTGGATATGGATAGCTCTATAATCCATGCACCTTATGATGGGATAGTGTCTTCTTCCAGCTATAAAGAAGGACAAAACGCCAGTCCCGGGGTAAATGCGATTTCCATTATAAGTGATGATTTTATAATAAGGGCAGATATAAATGAAATTGATGTGATCAATCTGCAAGTCGGACAGGATGTGGATATAAGGCTGGATGCTTATTATGAAAATGAATTTAGCGGAAAGATAGTTTACATAGCACCAATTCCCACTAGTATTGGCGGAGTAGTTTCATACGAGCTTATTGTAAAACCAGAGGCAGGAGAAGGTCCGGAGCTGCTATACGGTCTTTCGGCCAGCCTGGCCATAACTACTTCCGGTATTAAAAATGTTCTTTATGTTCCCATACAATCCGTATATGAAGAAGATGGAAAATCTTATGTTGATTTTGTAGTCGAAGGCGCAAATATAGAGAAAACAGAAGTTACTATTGGAGCATTTAACTATGACTTTATTGAGATCAAGTCAGGACTGAAAGAAGGAGATAATATTTTAATTTCACCGGCTCAAAATAATATCCCCGGCGCATTAGGATTTTAAATTGATTGATAATATGACTGAGAACTATAACAATGCTATGATAAAAATAGCTGATATCGAAAAAGTTTATAAAATAGGAAATATCAGGGTCAATGCACTCCGGAGTTTAAATATTGAAATTAAAAGAGGTGAATTTGTAGCGATTATGGGACCCTCGGGATCAGGAAAATCAACTTTAATGAATATTATTGGATGTCTTGATATACCTACTTCCGGACGCTACTATCTGGATAATATAGACATAAGTGAACT
>CBEVGD010000032.1:0-16491 GCA_965549355.1 uncultured bacterium
TTTTCGAATTCTTGCTCAAGGATGGTCTTTACTTTAACTTCACTGTTCTTTATAGAAGCTGATTTACCAGACATATGCAATATACTTCTTTCCACCAATTAACTTTGATGTCTTTCTAAGTTTCCTACGCTTTAGCAGCCTGCTTAATTCTACTTTGACTCTACTGAAATCGCATGAGTAAACAGAAGCAAGTTTTTTATAAACCTCATCTGATGTAATAGATTCCTTAAAAGAGCCTTGGTCACGTAATTCAATAATATGTTTAGATAAGCTTTTTTTTACTGCTATTAACTTTCACATTTATTTCCCCTTTTTCAATAAAAGCCAATCTACGTTCATGATCTTGTAGTATTTTATTTATTTGTTTTAAGTCTTTCATTTCCATCAAAGTTAAATGTAATACTTCTAAATTTTATTTGCCTATCTACTTTAATTTCAAAATTGATTCAAAATACTTAGCGCCTTTTCTATTTAGTTTATAAACAACAGCCCTACCTTTTTTTCTTGAAGAATCACCAGCTAAATATTTCAATAAGGAATTAGTTATAGCCTTTGAAACGTTCGGAGTTCTTACCCTCACCCCTAATTCTTTTGTTATTTTTTCCACAGTTCCTGTTGTAAGACCCTGCTGAGGAAAATATTTATAACAAATATAGAAAGGTAGAAGGACACGTCTTGGAATAGAACTTTTATCTAAAACTTCTTTTTCAATTTCCTCGAATTCATCGCAATCCTTCATTTTATTAACAATCAGTAAAGTGATGTCGATTTTCTTTTTTTCTTCTTTTTTAGTCTGCTTTTTATCTGGTATTCTAACATTACCTAAAGATTCTAGACACTCGTCTACCAATTTTTTTATCTCATTAAGTTTTATCAATAGATTTTGGTTATTCATATTGTTATCTCCTGATTACATATTCCCAATTTTTAGTTTCCTTACTTTTAAATCTATTAAGGTCTCTTCGTTTAGTTAGATTCAATAAATTCATTCCTATTGTTGTACTTTTATGATAATGGCCAATTTCTTTTAGCTTTTCCATAACTTTTGATATTTCTTTTGGGGTATCAAAAAATTTTTCATCAATAAGCATATTAATTGCGCCAAGTGCACCTTTTTGAGAAGCAGTAGATTTAATTTTTAGTTTTGTTTTTTTGTCACGAGAAAGATCAACTCCAAAAGAGCCACTAAGTTCATCAAGTAGATCTTTAATCTCACCTATTATTATCTTTGGATCTCTCATACTTTTTACCATTTAAACGAATACTATCTGCGTTTATTATTATTTTATATTTAATTTAAAAAGATTATATTCAATAATAATCTTGTTGTCAAGTATTTTTGCACTAAATAAAGGCAATAAATACCATATGGTAAACCACTATATAACCTTATAGTAGTAAATACAATATTACCTATAAATGAAAATTGTCTTTCCCTTAGAATTAAAATACCTTTATAACCACTATATTCAGCTATATTAGCATTAATTTAGCCATATTAATATTATATTTAGCTAATTACATCATTGATTTTATATTAATTATCTATTAATCTTCTTTAACTATTTTCCTAGTCTTTATTAATGGAAGTACTATAACTGATCACATCGACTTAACTATTGATTATTTCTTGTTAAGTGGTAGAATTTTTAAAAACTTATACAATATTATCTATTTTGTATAGAAATTGAGTTCGGAAATGGAGAGATTCTTCCATAACTTAGTATTGAACAAATTTAGATAAAAATTCAATAGCTATTTTGAAGAGAAAAGTATGCAAATTTAATAGCAGATATTATAAAAGGCAAAATTGAATCAAAAACAATTATCTCAAAAAGGGATGAGCTCCTAGAAAAATTACGTTTAGTTTATAAATTTTCACCCAATACTAGTCTCAAGGCCTACCAAATGGCTCGAAAAGCACTAAAAATAAATGAAGAATTAACATTTAGTAATGAAGAAATCGACCAATTTCTTCCTGAAGAATTAAGGAATCATACACAGGACAGTACCTTAAAGAAGTATTGAAAGTTTAAATGAATCAAAAAACAAAAGAGCGCAAGGGTGAGTTAAAAGAATTTGCAAAAAGAGCAAGGTGCGATGGTTATATGGCAGCAGGATTTTTCTATACTGTCTTCAAATCAAGAAATATAAGCATGGATGAATTTTTTGGAGGTGAAGTAAAAAATGCAAAAATATAAATTTAACTCATTATACGTAAGTGTCGAAGACATGAACCGTGCAATTAGTTTTTATGAAAAGCTTTTCGGAAAGAAAGTTAGAAAGAAAGATGATAGATATAGTGAATTTTCTTTCGGAAAACTATCATTTGGTTTATATAGTTCAAAATATGATGGGGTTAAAGTGGAGTACGGAGCGAACTGTGTTCCAAATTTTGAGATTGAAAACACAGAAGAAGAATACAAAAGAATTAAGGAGTTTGCACCTACTATCGACGATGAGATAATGAAACTTCCACAAATGAGCTTATTCCAATTCAAGGATACTGAGGGGAATATCATAGAAGTATATGCTTTTAACAAATGATATATGAACAAATTACATGCGGTTTTACTGGAGCAAATCAAGCGAGAAGTAAAGAAACAACCTGTTACATCTCAGCACAATGCAAGTTATGAAGGGCACAGTGAGAAAAACTATAACCTAACAAATCCTCAACTTAGAAAGATTTCAAAAGCATGGCTAAAGGCAGACAAGGGTTTGAGTTTCGATAGGTTTATTAGGCTATTGAACTCTTTATATACAAAAAGCAGTTCGGCTACAGAGAAATATCTTGCGGGTTTCTTAATCGAGTATTCACCATACTATAGAAAACAAATTAAATTTGAATTACTAGATAAATGGCTAAATAACTTAGTTGGATGGGGGCAAGTAGATTCATTATGTCAATCAAGGTTCAGTGCCGATGATATTTTACTCAACTGGAAACAATGGGAAAAATTACTAAGAAAGTTAAACAACTCTCCGAACATAAACAAAAGACGAGCCTCTTTAGTATTACTAACAAAGCCAGTTAGGGATTCAAAGGAGAAAGTAATTGCAAACTTAGCAATAAGTAACATAGAAGGTGTAAAGCAGGAGAAAGAAATTCTAATTACAAAAGCTATTTCCTGGCTAATGAGAGAACTGATTAAAAACCACCGACACTTAGTAAGTGGTTATTTGAATAAGAACACCAACACCTTGCCTGCTATTGCAGTAAGAGAAACAAGTAGAAAACTTAAAACTGGTAAAAAGTAAAAAATCGATATGACCAACTTGGTCAAAGAGCGCCTGAACGGGAGGGTCGAAAGGGGTGCAGTCGGGGGTCAATATTCTTTTTAAAAGACTCAGATTTCTGCTAAAGAAGCTTGATAACAATAAATTTTTTAACTTGGAAAACCATTTAAGTATGGTTTTCGAAAAACAAGGGTAGTGAATATAGGAACTATAGATTTTTCTTCTTACAAGAATGGATAGTATTTGGCAATACAATTGAAATAGTTTGATTGAAATTCATATTGGCTGGCCCGGGTTGCGAAATTTCGAACCATTTTTTGAAGGAAATAATTATCCTGAAAAATTCTTTTTATAAAATTAAGAAGTTTAAATAATATTAAAACTATTTTAATATTGTCTTTGCTAATAACCTAAATACTATTTGTATTTAATATTTTCCAATTGAGATGTTACAATAAATTAAAATGAAAAGTTTTGATCAAAAAAAAATCAGCTTATTAAATACTCTTTTTTTTGAAGCAGGAGCTACTTTAATGGATTGCCAGACTTTGGAGTATGCAGTTACTTTTTTTTTATTTCAATTATCTAGAATTGAACCCAAAAAAATTGACACAAATAAAATAATATTGATTTTAGATAATAAAGATAAAAAAACTTTAGGCGAATTAATAAAAATTGTTAAGGATAAGCTAGAATTGGGTAATGATTTTGAAAAAATACTAAATAGTGCGCTATCATCAAGGAATTATATTATTCATCGCGTTTTGATTGATAATAGTGAATTATTTATTCAAAAAGAAACAAGAGATGATCTTATTAAAAAAATACGTAGGTTACGAAGATTAGTGCAAAAAGGAATTTCCATTTTAGACCCATCCATTGAGAAATGGTGCAAAGAACTTGATGGATTAGACTTTGAAAGTTTTAAAATTTGGGTGAGGTTAAATTTTCATTAATTCGGTATTGTTATCTATTAATATTCACGTTTTCAGAAAAGTATAATTAATAGTATTGCCTTAAGGGAGACTCTTCTTGGTATTTTAAATTATAAGATCGCTTTACATTAGGGTTTAATATCTCATGTGTCTTATAGGATGCTATCTCGTCAATAAGTGGTTCATGGCTGGGGAGAGAGGATTCGAACCATAAATAATGTTTAAATAAATTATTGTATAGATATGATGAATAATGTATCAGAATGGCAGACCATAGGGGACTTGAACCAAATAATATAGCAGATATCAGATAAAACAGAATATAAAAAGAGCCCTGTTAAAAACAGGGCTCTCCAGGTATCAATAGAAATCCAGACTTATTCTAGCGGGAGATCCACCCATCTACCTTTATCGTTTGAGATCTGGCTCGCTTCCAGGACTTCCTGTACCTTATAGCCGGAATACATATCTGAATCAGGTTTTTTACCTTCAGCGACATTTGTAATGAAATCAAAGGCATTTCCAGAATGATATCTCATCCAGCCTACGGAGAACTTCGGGCCCGGGAACTGTGTTGCCGGCTCAGGATATCTCTGGACTGTCTCGATAGCAGTAAAGCCCCTCCTGCCGCCAATGGGCTCACCGGCATCCCTGGTATCATATACTTCAAGGAAATTAGGCTGGGTGCTATTAAACTTAATGGCGCCCTTCTCGCCGTGGATCTCAATTCGGTATTCATCATTGACCCCTGTTGCGACCTTTGAACCTTCCAGGGTGCCGATGCAGCCATTCTGGGACTCAAACATTATCAGTGCAAGATCGTCCACATCCACCTCGCCAAATTCCCCGGGTTTGCCCGGAAGGGGCCTCTTCTTTGTAAATATCTCAAGTCTTGAGAAGACCTTTTTAAAATCTCCGAGAAGGAATCTTGTCAGATCGATGACATGGCTCGCAAGGTCATACAGGGAACCGCCTCCACAGAACTTCTTCTGTATCTTCCAGTAAAGGGGCCTGTTTGGATCGGAATTTCCTGAGTGTAAATATACTATCCTTGCGCTGTAGACCCTCCCCAGAAAACCCTCATCAATAAGTTTCTTTGCTCTCATCATGGCCGGCTGATAGCGATATTCAAATGTCATCTGAGATATAAGGGCCGGATGAGCATCAACAGCTTCTATAATATCTTTGGCTTCGGCAAGATCCATTGCCAGCGGCTTCTCACAGTTTACATGTTTTCCGGCTTTAAGGGACTCGATTACTATCTCTTTATGCAGAAAGTTAGGTGTACAGACCTCTATGATGTCTATATCGTCTCTTTTGAGAAGGTCCCGCCAGTTATCGGTGGCAAACTCAAAACCGGCTTGCTCGACGCCTTCCTGCGCATCGGCCACCGGTACCGAGGCCACTCCTACCATCTTCAATCTCGCAGGCATGGGCTTATAGTAATAGGGGAGATTAAGGTATGAGAGGGTATGCACCTTGCCTATAAAACCATAGCCCACCATGCCTATGCCTAATGTCTTCATATTATTCACCTCAAAATGTATTGATTTTTAATATCCGTATTCTTTTTCGACTTCAGAAATCGACTCTTCTATTATGTCAAGGGCCTTAGTTGCAAGATCCTCTTCCATTATAAGGGGAGGGGACATCCTCAAGTTTTGTTTTGCAGGTATCCATGCAACACCCTTTGCAAAAGCCTTCTGGTATACTTTGTTTCCTGCCTCAATAAAGGGCTCTTTGGTTCCCTGATCTTTTACAAGCTCCATCCCGAGCAGGCAGCCCTTTCCTCTTACTTCGCCGATTATCTTATGAGTGTCTTTCATCTTGTGAAGCCGTTTTATGATAAAGTCTCCCAGACTTGCTGATTTCTCTACTATATTTTCCTCCTCTATTACTTCAAGAGAGGCTAGTCCCGCAGCAGAAGCCATAGGGTTACCGCCATAGCTTGTGGAAGCTGATATTTTTTCCAGGACATCGGTATATTCTTCCTTTATTGCAAAAGCGGTACAGGGAAATCCATTGGCCATACCTTTTCCAAAAGTCATTATATCCGGGACCACATCATAGTTTTCAACACAGAACATCTTGCCTGTCCTGGCGCAGCAGGTCAGGACCTCGTCTACGATCATCAGTATGCCCAGCTTATCGCACATCTTTCTTATCTTTGGGAGATAATCATCAGGGTAGACTATAGAGCCTCCCCAGCCCTGTATAGGTTCCAGAACCACGGCTGCCACATTATCCGTTCCTTCCATAAGTATCTGCTTTTCAAGGGCATCAACACAGAAAAGTCCGCATTCAGGATATTTTTTATCAAAATGGCACCTGTAGCAGTGGCCATTTGGAGCCAGATGGCTTCCGGTGGCCCTGGGGCCGCAGGTGTAATTTACAACCTCGGTAAGGGAGACTGCACTTAATGTCTTGCCGTGAAAATCACCATAGAATGAGAAGAATTCATATTTATTGGTATGGGCCCTTGCAGCCCTCATTGCAGCTTCCACTGCTTCGGTTCCTGCGCAATACATCTGGATGCCGTTCAGATTGCCCGGGGTCACAGAGGCAAGCTTCTCAAGAAACAGTGTTTTTATCTCGGTGGTATAATCATGGCAGTTCATTAGCTGTTTGGTATATTTTTGTATATATTCGACCACTTTTGGATGGCCATGTCCCAGATTGGTGACATATATGCCTGATGAAAAGTCGATATATGTATTGCCGTCTACATCAGTCAATGTCACTCCGTGGCCCGATTCAAATGCAACAGGGAAAAGTTTTACCTGTGAAGAATAGCCCTTCATATGTTTTTCTGCTCTTGAATGAAGTTCTTTGGATCTTGGTCCAGGGGCGGGGCCCTTCATATCCGGAAGCGAAGAAGCATCTACTCTGGCCCAATTTTTGTCATAGTCCATGACTTGTCTCCTTTAATTCTTAATGTTCATAAATATGCAACAATAAACAACATCTGTCAATTTCTGTAGTATATAGCATTATTAATAATAAATAAAGACACTGAGGACCGGAAATAATAATATTTTTAATGTATGAGGGTCCATTTGGCTTGGATCTATTTCTTTATATTCTGAAGGACCTCGCGGCTTATCTTCTCAACAAGGTCCTGATAGATAACAGTCTTTGCTTCAGGCTTTATGCGGGGGTCATCAAGGCCACAGCTGGTATCAGAGCAGGTAATACATAGAGTCTTATCTGCGGCGCACTGCCCCTTGCTTCCAAAGACTTTTATCCTGTCTATAACCAGACTTTTCATCTCGGTCATAGCCAGTTCGGCCAGATCCGGATAACTGATAGAGCCCGGGTGGTCTTCAATAAATTTATGCACCCTCGTGACTGCTGCCTGGGATATTCCTGTATAAAAGTTGATCTTGCATATGCCAAGGCTTATAGCCCTTCTAAAATCATTATCAGATATGCCGGAACCTCCATGAAGAACCAGCGGAACACTGACTGCATCCCTTATGGCTTCGAGTCGCTCAAAATCGAGCTCCGGATCGCCTTTATAAAGCCCATGGACATTTCCGATCGATATGGCCAGAGTATCAAGGCCGGATTCCCTGGCAAAATAAACCGCATCTTCGACTTTTGTAAATAATTCCTTGCTGGAAGTGTGAGGTATAGCAGCTTCGACACCTACTGCTTCGCCTCCTACATTCCCAAGCTCGCCTTCGACGCTTACATCGACGCTGTGGGCGATCTTTACCACCTCTCTGGTATTTTTCATATTTTCTTCAAGAGGATGTTCGCTTCCGTCATACATAATGGAAGTAAAACCTGCCCTGATCGCCCTTACCATAGTCTTAAGGCTCTTTCCATGGTCAAGGTGTATGCATACAGGGATGCTGACATTTTTGGCCGCACCGATAAGAGTCGGAGCTATGTCTTCAAGGTCTAAATACCTGAAATGGGCTTCGGCAAGCTGCAGGATAACCGGAGAATTTGATTCTACCGCGGCATCAAGAATGTATTCAATAAAGTCAAGATTTGTGATATTAAAGGCACCCACAGAATATTTGTTTTGCTGAGCATGGGCAAGCAGATCCTTCATATTGATAAGTGCCATAATCTATCCTTCTATAATAATATTTACACAAATCAGCAGTCATATATTTAACTAAATAATTATAGATAGTTGTAGGATTTTAATCAATACCGCTTTGTAAGATTTACGGGTCCGCACATGTTTGACCGGCTTATAGGGCAGATATTTAAGGTTTAAATTGATTTAATGGGATACTGATATTATATTTGCATATATTTTTTTGTATGTTTTAATATATTACTTGCATATTATTGATATAATAAGCACAGAATATAATTTTATACAGAATTGATTAGGAGGTTATTAATGAAAGTCGCACCAAAAATAGTAGTAGGAGCTATTATCCTTATTGCCGTTTTGATACTGGTGGTAAACAGCTTTGTAATTGTCCAGGCCGGTAATGTACAGGTGCTCACACAATTTGGGAAAACAATGGGAGTGACCTTTAATCCGGGCATTCACATGAAAATCCCATTTATACAGAACACCGTGAATTATTCGACCCGGCAGGTCACATACGAGACAAGTGATTTTCCGGAGAACAGTAATGCCAATTATGGCGATTATTCAGTAGATACGACATCATCAGATGGGCAGCAGGTTAAACTTAAATACACAATAAGATTCGCAATAGACGCTAAAAAGGCTGAATGGATCCTGAACAATATTGGTACCATGGACCAGCTGGTAGAAAAAGTGGTAAAGACCGAAGCAAGATCGCTTTCCAGGAATATTCCCAAGAAATACATAGCTGCACAGCTTTATTCCGAACAGGTATTTGATGTCCAGAGTGAGATAGGGGAGACACTGCGGCCTATCTTTGAAGAAAATGGTATCATAATGGATGAATTCCTGCTCAGAAAGATCGATTTTACGGAGCAGTATTTCAATGTCCTTGAGGAGAAACAGATCGCTAAAGAAAGGATAGTTGTAGAGCAAAATGTACTTGAACAGGAAAAGATCAAAAAAGAGCAGTCGATCATACAGGCAGAGGCCGAGGCAAGGCAGATAGAGATAAAGGGCGAGGCCCTCAAACTCTATCCGCAGATAATACAGCTGGAGTTCATACAGAAGCTTTCACCTAATATTAAATGGGGAATACTTCCGGAAGACGGCGTTATACCATTCCTTGACCTCAGCAATATGGTAGAGGATCTGGGAGGAACGACAAATACAGTGCCTCAAACAGAAGAATAAATAATAGAAATAAATAAAAAGCTGCATGTCCGGCAAGAAGGCCTGCAGCTTTTTATATTGCCAAATTCTATTAGTAGCCAAATAGTTTAGTTAGAAATCTGATATAATAAATTTTATTGAAATAAAACTATAGGCAGAAAAACGCAATATATATAATATTTGGAATAATTTTTATATCAATTAATTATTATCAAAAGAATAAGCGGGGACAGAGATAAATAAAAGAATCAAAGATTATATCAGCACAATAAAGACTTATAATAAGATAGCCGGTATTGCAAAGATAACCAGGCGCTACTTTGCTATTAATGGGTTTGACGGAGTCATCACAAGTATAGGCATCCTTCTGGGAAATTATATAATAGGAGTCTCAGAGCATAAAAATGTCATTATTGCAGGAATGGCCGTAATAATATCACTTGGCGTATCAGGTGTATGGAGCGCATATAATAGTGAAGCAGCTGAGAGGAAAAAAGAGCTGGATGACCTCTCCGAGTCTACTCTATATGGACTGGAAGAAACCATAATATCAAAGGCCCAGAGATTTGCTGCAATAGTGCTTTCGGCAGTAAACGGGCTCTCACCCATCCTCACGGCATTTATTCCGCTGAGCCCTTTCTTCTTTGGAAAGCTTATTCCCATCACATATTGCTACTGGATAGGTTTTGGGCTGGCTTTTCTTATACTGTTTGGAATCGGGCTGTTTCTGGGGAAAATATCGCGGACAAACCTTATAATAAACGGTTTTAAGATGTTGATAGCGGGAGGAATCTGCGTGGGGCTTTCCCTGCTCCTTAAGTTTCTTGACTGATGGCCGCCATAGGATACAAAAAAGCCCCGCATACAGAGCAGAGCCTTTTTGTTTGATATTGTCAACAACCGGGAATTAAAGTATTGAAAGATAGGTGTCGAGCTCATATTTGGAAACATGGGTCCTGTACCTGTCCCACTCGATCTTTTTATTTTCAATAAACTTATTAAATATATGATCTCCCAGGGTCCTTTTTACAAGCTCGCTTTTTTCCATATACTGGACAGCTTCCCAGAGATTGTTTGGAAGAGTCTCAATACCTGCCTTTTCTCTTCTCTTCTCATCCATCTCAAAGATATTTTCTTCTATTGGAGGTAAAAGTTCATATTTGTTTTTAATGCCCTCAAGGCCTGCTGCAAGCATAACTGAAAATGCAAGATATGGGTTGCAGGCCGGATCCGGACACCGGAATTCCATCCTTGTCGAATTTTCTTTCCCGGGCTTATATTCGGGCACTCTTACAAGCGTGGACCTGTTTCTTTTTGCCCATGATATATAAACAGGGGCTTCATAACCGGGGACAAGCCTCTTATAGGAGTTGACCCACTGATTGGTGATGGCAACTATTTCTTTGGAATGCTTAAGCATTCCTGAAATATATTGTTTTCCTTCCACCGAAAGATGGTATGGGTCGCCGGCATCATAGAATGCATTCCTATCGCCTCTGAAAAGGGATTGGTGGACGTGCATGCCGCTTCCGTTTTCTCCAAAAAGCGGCTTCGGCATAAATGTTGCATAGACGTCGTTCATTGTAGCTACTTCCTTGACTACCAGCTTATAGGTCAGTGCATTATCAGCCATAGTCAGCGCATCAGTATATCTCAGGTCGATCTCATGCTGTGAAGGCGCTACTTCATGATGGGAATACTCCACCCCTATACCCATTGCTTCAAGATATAATATGGTATTTCTTCTTAGCCCGGTTGCCATGTCAAGTGTGGTAAGATCAAAATACCCTCCCTTATCGAGGACCTGGGGTTCGCCCTCATCAGACTTAAAATAGAAAAATTCAAGCTCCGGTCCTACATAGAATGTATAGCCCAGATCTTTTGCTTTCTTTAATGTCCTTTTCAGGACCCATCTTGGATCGCCTTCAAAATGTGAGCCATCGGGGTTTTGAATATCAGCAAACATCCTTGCAGCACCCTGTTCTTTGGGACCCCAGGGAATTATCTGGAAGGTATTCGGATCAGGCATAGCTATAACATCGCTTTCCTCTATCCTGGAAAAACCTTCTATAGAAGAACCGTCAAAGCCCATCCCTTCTTCAAGAGCAGTCTCAAGCTCTTCTACTGTAAGGGCAAAGCTCTTAAGTATTCCCTGAACATCAGTAAACCATAGCCGGATAAACTTGATGTCATTATCATGTGCCTTCTTAAGAACATATTCTTTCATTTTGCCATTGTTTCCCATATCTCTTTCCTTTCTTATCGATCATTGCCGGTATTGTAATTATATGTTTTTCACATTATAACTTAAATAGTATAATCTCAGGTTAAATCTATGTTAAATCTTAAGATCCAGTTCCCGGACAGGTTCCTTAACCAATCGCAGCACTGCCTTCCTCGCCTGTCCTTATTCTTATACATCTGGAAAGATCCAGAACAAAGATCTTCCCATCCCCAATCTTTCCTGTGCGGGCGCCCTTTTTTATTGCCTCAATAGTAGGCTCAATAAATTCTTCATTTACAGCTATCTCAAGCCTTACCTTTTTTATGAGGTTTACTTCAGTCAGTACCCCCCTATAAGTCTCTGTATAGCCTTTTTGTTGTCCAGCTCCCAGCACATTTGTAACAGTCATCTTATATATCCCGTTCTTAAAGAGCTCCTGCTTTACATCGGGCAGCTTATGCGGCTGCACCATTGCTACTATTAATTTCATATCCAGTCTCCTAAAATATTGTTATTAAATATAAAAGTAATGTTTTATCAATCATTTTGGAATATCTGAAATCCATTATATGCTTCCATGCCGTGCTCTTCTATGTCAAGGCCCTTTAATTCTTCATCCCTTGACACCCTTAGGCCCATGGTCTTTTTAATTATAAAGAATATAAGAAGCATCGTTCCAAAAGTCCATATAAAGACGCTTGCTATGCCTGTAAGCTGTACGAGGAGCAACTTAAATCCGCCTCCGAAGAAGAGTCCGTTGACAGCTCCGAAACCACCGATCTCCGCATAGCCGGCCTGTGAAAAAAGACCGACTGACAGTGTACCAAATACTCCTGCTATGCCATGAACAGATATTGCCCCGACAGGGTCATCGATGTGAAACTTTTTATCAAGAAGGTCTACAGAAACACAACAGACAATTCCTGACAGCATGCCGATTATTATTGCACTTACCGGAGAGACTACAGCACACCCTGCGGTGATCCCGACAAGACCTGCAAGAGCACCGTTTAATGTCATTGATGCATCCGGCTTTTTATAGCGGAGCCATACAAAAAACATAGAACTTACAGTACCAGCAGCAGCAGACAAGGTCGTATTGACCGCTACAGTCGATATAGCCTGGCTGGATCCAGATAGAGTGCTTCCAGCATTGAAGCCAAACCATCCGAACCATAGTATAAAAATACCGAGAGAAGCAAGGGGAATATTATGTCCGGGTATGGCATTGGAACTTCCGTCCTTATTATACTTTCCCAGTCTTGGACCCAGCATCATAGCGCCTGCCAGGGCAGCCCAGCCTCCTACAGAATGTACGACAGTCGAGCCTGCAAAGTCTATCATTCCGAGCTCAGAGAGCCATCCGCCTCCCCAGATCCAGTGGCCCACGATCGGGTAAATAAGCGCAGTAATAAAAACAGTGTATACCAGATAGCTTTTAAACATTGTTCTCTCAGCCATTGCTCCTGATACAATAGTTGCAGCAGTTGCGGCAAAAACGGCCTGAAACATCCACAAAGCAAAATTCTGAGTATTTGCTGAATCAATAATAGATAACAGGAAGCCATCTGTTCCAATAAAACCTCCTGTGCTCGTTCCAAACATAAGCCCATAACCAATGAAGAAAAAAATCAGCGCACCAAGGCTGAAATCCATAAGATTCTTCATGATTATATTTACGGAATTTTTTGCCCGGGTAAAACCTGTTTCAACCATCGCAAACCCTGCCTGCATAAAAAACACCAGAAAAGCTGCCAGCAGTATCCAGATGGTATCAATGGATGATATTTCCATAATGTTTCTCCTATAAGAAAATTAATAATGCCGAGATATTACTATAGAGAGATTACAAATAGATTACATGCAGGTTAAACCTTTATTACATCTTTATTAAATTCGGGTTAAATAAAAAAAATGAAGAGGATATAGAAAAAGCAGAACTCCTGTACAAACTCTTATAAATTAATAATTATAATTTCCTTTACATAAGGAAATATATTTAATATAATTTCCTTATTATGAGGAAAGAAATAATAAAAACTTTAATAACGGATTTTCATGAAAAAGGCATACCTGCTGCAAAACCCAGACTCTTAGAGATTCCTGTCAACTCAAAAAAGATAATTGCCTTAACAGGTGTGCGCAGAGGCGGGAAGACCTATCAGCTGTATAATGTAATTAATAAATTGATCAGAAAAAAAATCAATATAAAAAACTGCCTATATTTTAATTTTGAGGATGAAAGAATAGATAAAAATACATTTGAATTAAATAATATAATTGAAGCCTATCAGGAACTATATCCTGAAGCAAACATGGATAACTGTTACTTTTTATTTGATGAGATCCAGAATATAGATGGTTGGGAAAGATTTATAAGAAGAGTATATGAACAGATCTCAAAGAATATATTTATAACTGGTTCCAACTCAAAACTTTTGAGCAAAGAGATATCGACCTCTTTAAGGGGCAGGAGCATAAACTATGAGATCTATCCCTTAAATTTTAAAGAATATTTAGATTTTAAGGATATAGAAATTAATTTAAATTCCACAAGATCGGTTTCAACAATTATAAATGCATTTGAAAAGTTTTTATTCGGCGGAGGTTTCCCGGAACTTATTTTTATGGATAATGAGATTAAAGGCAGAGTCCTTCAAGAGTATTTTAATGTAATGATATTTAGAGACCTTATTGAAAGATATGAGATCACGCAAACAGCCATTCTTAAATATTTTTGCAAAAGAGTAATAGGAAATAGTGCAAGGGAATTCAGTGTAAATAAGATCTATAATGAAATAAAATCCCAGAATTATAAAATAAGCAAAGATACAATATATGAATTCCAGGACCATATTGGATCTATATATCTGGCATTCTTTTTGCCAAAATATTTACCATCAATTGTGAAACAGGAATTTTCAAGGAAAAAAGCCTATTCTATTGATAACGGCCTTGCTGCCGCTGTTGATACCTTTTTTATAAGGAATAAAGGATCTGCTCTGGAGAATTTAGTATTTTTGGAGCTTGTAAAATCCGGTAAAGATATTTTTTATTACCGTGATAAATATGAATGTGACTTCTTATTAATAGAAAACGAGAGAGTCAGTGAGGCTATCCAGGTTTGTTATGATATCAGTGACCGCGATACAAAAAACAGGGAAGAACAGGGTCTTCTGAATGCATGTAATGAATTTAAATTAAAGAAAGGACGGATCCTTACCTTTAGCGATGAACAGAAATATACTATAGACGGAATTACTATTGAGATTATGCCGGCATATAAGTATTTTCTTTCAGACCACCAGATTATTAAGGATGTAATCAAATAAGGATATAATATACTGAGAATTATTTCCCGGGCGAGAACATATAGCCCACATTCCTGATAGTCTTAAGCATATTATTATAGGGAGGCGGTATCTTTGCCCTGAGCCTTCTCATATGAACGTCAACGGTACGGCTGCCTCCATAGTAGTCATATCCCCATACGCTTGAGAGAAGGTCAATGCGTGTAAACACCCTGTTCATGTTTTGCATGAAAAGCCTTAAAATCTCAAACTCTTTAAAGGTCAGTACGATCACTTCGGTACCGATTGAAAGCTCATATTTTTCAAGATTAAGGACCATATCTCCAATCACAAGGCTATCCTCCGGTATTATCACTTTCATTTTATGCAGCAAGAAGTCTATGCGTGGAAGTATTTCCTTTTCAAGGTTTTGAGTAAATAAAAACTCATCAGCAAAAAGAGGATCTTCAAAGAGGAGTTCTTTCTGAATAGGGTCAAGTATTATGATCCTGCCTGTTTTTGATCTGCAGGGAGTCTCTGCAGTACTTTTAAAATTTCTTTTAATATTCTTATCGATTACAGCAAGACCGGCAATGTCCAGCAGGATTATCTCTATATCTCCAGTGTCCCATTTATTAACCTGATTCCCCCCATAGCTTCTTACTGCAAGGCTAAAATCATTTTTTCCGCCAAGGGCGGCCGAGATCTTCTCAATATTATTTTTATTTTCTGAAAATAGAACTATTTTTATCATATTTATCGTTATATAAAAAAATAATGCAACTAAGGAATATTTTATATATTATAGAGGAATATTTTAATTTGTGAAAATGCGAAAAATCTTTATACCTGATCCGGGACATTTCAACGGTATCCAGCTTTTAGATGTTTATAGTCTGGTAATCCATAAGACATTCTTATAAATTATAAATAATACAAAAATTCCTAAAATTTGTATAATTAGCCCTGCAAAAATTCCCAAATATGTGATAATATATAGTTTAAAAAAATGGGGGTGTAAAATATGAAGAGAACAATTATTAATGATCTTATCAAATGGAAATCATCACCCGACCGTAAACCATTGGTGTTAAAGGGTGCAAGACAGGTAGGCAAAACATATATTCTGGAGAAATTTGGTAAAGAATATTTTAAAAAGTTCCATTATATTGATTTAAGAGAAAATAAAAATATTCACACTATTTTTAAGGATACATATAATCCCCGTGAAATAATCAGGCAGCTGGAGTTTGTCTTAAGAATACAAATTAATATTAACAGCGACTTATTGATTTTTGATGAAATACAGGATTGTAAAGGAGCTATTACTTCACTTAAATATTTTCAAAGGGAAATGAGCGAGTTAGCTTTGATTGCTGCAGGTTCACACCTGGGAATGACAAAAAACGAAGAGTCTTTCCCTGTTGGCAAGGTCAATTTTTTATATATGTTTCCCATGAATTTTGAAGAATTTTTATTGGCTGCTGATGAACAAGCATATGAGCAATATGAAAATTTCAGCATAGATGATCCTTTTATTTTGCCTGAAGTAATTCATAAACGGTTATT
>CBEVGD010000033.1:0-16472 GCA_965549355.1 uncultured bacterium
ATTAATAAGAGAAAGGGCAAAGGAAGCGCAATATATTATGAGCTAAAAGAATGAGGGTAAACCCTTTAGATTGGACACGGTGTTAATTAAAAATAGATAAGTTAGATTATTTACCAATACGGAACATATTCTTAATTGGCAATACTAATTTGGAAGGTATTGCGAAACGGGTTTATCATATCGGAATAATAGAAAGATTAATTATGTATTGTAATTTACTTATTAGTAAACTACAATACATAATTATGTATAATTCATTACAACAGAGAGAAGTATTTCATCTGGAGTTTTTAAGATGGTTTGGCCGCAAGACCGATCCCAAATACTATGCCTTAAAAGGCGGAGTAAATATGCGGTTATTTTTTGGAAGCATCAGATATTCTGAAGATATGGATCTTGACCTGTCGGGTATAAGAGTAGATATTATCCAGGATATAGTCTTAAAAATACTTAATACACAGAATTTTGTTGATAATTTAAGGCCTTATGGCATACAGAGAATTTCTATTCCGGATATGGCAAAGGCAAAACAAACTAAAACAACTCAAAGATTTAAGATACATCTGGAAACTTTTGCTGGAGAGGATCTCTTTACAAAGATTGAATTCTCAAGAAGAGGCTTAACCGGTGGAATAGTGGTTGGTTCTATTCCGGATCCTATATTACGCACCTATAAATTAATTCCACTTATAGTACCACATTATGATGCTATATCTGCAACTATACAAAAAATAATTGCACTTGCTTTAAGGAACAGGGTCCAGGCAAGAGATATTTTTGATCTATATATATTAAGTCCTAAATATTTAATTTCTGAACTAAGCAAATATCAAATCGCTGAAAAAGATAAGTTAGAAAAAGCATATGAGAATTTATTTTCTGTTACATTTGAACAGTTTCGTGATAGCGTAGTTTCATTTTTGCCGCCGGATGAGCAGGATAGGTATAGTCAGCAACTTTTTTGGGATGAAATAAAACTAAGGGTAGCAAATTTAATAGAGGAACTGATGAATAGATATGGTTAAAAAATCTATCCTGGCATTTACTAAAAAACTAAACAGGTCCGTATTTACTACACGTGAAGCAGCAATGCTTTCCGGAAGTTCATTATCTAATGCCTCAAAAACGCTTAAGATTCTTGAAAAAAAGGGACTTATTTTTAAAGTATTCAGGGGTATCTGGGCAGAAACCGGAAATGAGAGGATAAGTCCCTATAGTATAATTCCCTTTCTACTTCCAAAAAACAGGGCTTATGTCTCTTTTATAAGCGCGCTTCATCTGCATGGGATAATCAAACAGATTCCCCAGGAAATAACATTAGCTTCAACAATTCATACAAAAAAAATCCATACAAAAGTAGGAACATTTTCTATCCACAGCATAACTCCTTCATTTTTTGATGGTTTTGATTGGTATAAGAGAGACGGCAATTTCCTTATAGCAGAACCAGAAAAAGCATTGATAGATAGTCTTTATCTGTCAGTCAGAAAGAAAAAACAGTTTAGTTATTTTCCAGAACTTTATTTTCCTAAATCATTTAGCTTTAAAAAAGCCAATAGGTGGGTTGAAAAGATTGAGGACCCCAGAATAAGATCTTCTGTTGGAAAAAAATTAGGAGAATTAAAGGACATTTATAAAATCTCTGGTATCCCTACAAAATAATCCTATGCGTCTTCAAATTCCTGAATGGCTGCTTTTATTTCCCTCCATCTTCTTATGAATATAATTAGCTTATATAGTTATAATAATAAATTTTCTCATTTTTTTATTGTCTTTAAGCCCCCGGGAAACTATAATTAGGTATATTAATCATTTCTTTATGGAGGTGGAAGTTTGAGCTATTTTAAACTCAAAGAAAGGAACACCACCGTCAGGACGGAGATCGTTGCTGGAATCACCACATTCATGACTATGGCCTACATCATATTCGTGAATCCAGCTATCCTGTCCGCAGGCGGGGCCACAGGAATATCATTTGAAGCAGCGGTTATCGCAACATGTATCGGCGCGGGACTTATGAGCATGCTCATGGGTCTTCTGACAAATACACCGTTTGCGATGGCTTCCGGAATGGGAATAAATGCGGTAGTTATCTTTACCATTGTCTTTAGCCTGGGAATGTCCTGGCAGCAGGCGATGGGTATTATCGTGATTGAAGGTATTATTGTGACCATCTTTGTGCTTACCGGACTCAGAAGCATGATAATGCGGGCCATCCCAATGGGGCTTAAATATGCGATCGGGGTCGGCATAGGACTCTTCATTGCATTTATAGGAACCCAGCAGGGAGGATTTGTGGACATGAATCCTGTTACCGCGGTAACGCTTGGAGACTTTACCGCCAGCCATACTCAGCTGGCAGCATTTGGTCTGATACTAACCACGATACTGATTGCTTTCCGGATCAAAGGCGGAATACTTCTGGGAATAGTAGGCACAACTATTGTAGGGATGATATTCAGAATTATCCCGCTTCCCACACAATATTTTAGCATTCCGACCAAAGAAGGTTTCAGCACCTTTTTCCAGGCTGATATTGTAGGCGCAGTCTGGAGCAACGGGATGCTTAATATCGCTGCGCTTGTGATGATATTTGCATTATTTATGACCGACTTCTTTGATACGATGGGTACAGTTATCGGGGTCGGAGGAGAAGCCGGACTTCTTAATGAAAAAGGAACCCTTCCAAATCTCAAGAGAGTCCTGCTTGTAGACTCGCTTGCAGCAGTCGCCGGAGGGCTTTTCGGCGCAAGCTCAGTCACTACTTATATAGAAAGCGCTTCAGGAGTCTCAGATGGCGGGAGGACAGGCATCATGCCCACCGTCACCGGGTTTTTATTCCTCATCTCCATCTTTTTTGCACCGCTTATTGCTGTAGTAGGCGGGGGAGTGGAAATAGCCGAGGGGGTATACAAATATCCGGTCACTGCTTCCGCACTTATTATAGTAGGATTTCTAATGATGACTGTAATGACAAAGATCGACTTTAAAGACTATGAAGTTGGCATACCGGCATTTCTTACAATAATAATAATGCCTTTTACATACAGCATAGCTTACGGCATTGGCTTTGGTTTTATAAGCTATACGCTGATAAAGATCTTCAAGGGCAAGATAAAGCAGCTGCACCCCCTGATGATAATAGTCAGCATACTGTTTGCTGTAGCATTTGTGGCCCAGTTCCTTGCAGAGAAATTTATTGGATAAAGGCCCTGAAGTAAAAAGTATAAGTAACAGGGGCAGAAGGGCATAAACTTTTGCCCCTGTTATAAACATTTCATAATAACCGGATTCTTCATATTATCTCTATTTTTTCCTTTGACAAAAAAGATAATGATATATATATTATGAGCATATGCCCATAATATATAATTAAATTTGTTACAAGATGAAAAACGATATAGATAAATGGATAAATAAAACAGGATTGGAGTTTTTTAATAATCTTGGAATAAGATCCGGACAAAAAATATTAGATTTTGGCTGCGGATGGGGAAGCAATGCCATTACAGTTTCTAAAATAGTGGGTCCCCGGGGATATGTCTATGCATTTGAAAAAAACAGGGATTCTATTGATAAGCTTATCAGCATGATTGATAAGAAAAAGATAAAAAATTTGAAGATCATATATGCAAAAGAAAAAATCAAAACACCGATTTCAGGTAATGAACTTGATGCTGTATTATTATATGATGTTATTCATGACGAATATTTTAATTCCAGGGAAAGAAGATCATTATTTAAAGAAGTAAGCAGAATAATAAAAAGCAGGGGCCTGCTATCGGTTTTTCCACATCATATAGACAGTGATGATATTAAAGGAATTAAAAAAGAGATCACTGATTCAGGATTTGAATATACAAATAAAATCAAGGGGACCATTATACACGATAGCACTTTAATTACAGATACAGTATATAATTTTAACAAAAAATGATCTCCTGAAATTTATCAATATAGCCTATAAAAATTAAAGTATAATTGGAGGAAAAAATGAAGAAAATGCCGGAAGAAGCAAACAAAGCATGGGATAACCGAAAGGGCCCTATAGTGTTTACAACCGTAGGGGAGAAGGGGATCTCTAATAGTATTTATGCGACATGTGTTTCAAAATATGATGAGGGCACTATTGTGGTTGCAAATAATTATTTTGATAAAACACAAAAAAATATTCTTTCTGGAAGCAGGGGGACAATTCTTTTCATTACTGAGGAAGGCAAATCCTATCAAATAAAGGGATCTATAAAGTATTACACAGAAGGCGATGTTTTTGATGATATGAAAAAATGGAATCCAGAGAAGCATCCAGGACGCGGAGCCGCAGCCGTAGAAATTGAAGAAATCTATTCAGGAGCCAAAAAGCTTCTTTAGGATTCTAAAGTCTCTATTTTTTATAATACTGCTCCATCTCTCAGTATCGCGATTTATAATATTTGAAAGAAAAATTTTTTCCTGTATGGTAATATGGGCCAGAGGCCATATGGAAAATAACATAAAAAAAGCATTATTATCAACCTTTATATTCCTTTGCATATTTATACTTTTTACCGGATGCAGCATATTACATCCGACCGAAGAAGAAGCGAGCCAGGATGGAAACACTGCCGGCGATTTGAATACAGCCGGACAGAATAATGATCCAGGCAGAACCGGGTCCAATGATGCTCCTGTGGCAATTATTGAGATATATCAGCAGAACTCCGATGGCTATTATCTTGTAGTCGGCAATCCTGTATATTTTACGGCTCAAAATTCATTTGATGCAGATGGGGACGATCTGGAATACCGCTGGGAGATTCAGGGACTAAAAAGCGTAAGCGGTGAAGATCTGGAATACATATTCAACGGGACAGGCAAATATGAAGTGGCCCTGACTGTGTCTGATGGTAAAGAACATTCGGTTGCGGTAAAACAGGTAGAAGTAGTAGAGATCGATGAAAATATAATCATCTCAGGAGAACACGGCCTGACTGTTGAGATCCAGTATACTTTTAGAAACAATGGTCCCGGCGACGTAGAAAATCTTTTCTGCTTGATAGAGGTGCCGCGGACATATCTTCCCTACCAGGCGGTCCTTGACCGCAGGTCCAATTATCAGAAAGGGGACCGGCTCTTCAATGATGAATTCAATGTAATGGCACAGTTTAATCTTGGGGGGCTCAAGCCGGGGGAAGTAAGGACAGCCTATATTAATTGCGATGTACTGCTTTATGAGTATGATTTTCCCGGGTTTGAGGGCGGAGGCAGGTATGAAGCGAGGGATGGCGACATCTCAAAATATACAAAGAGTGAATATTTTATTGATAGCGATTCGAATATTATAAGATCTGCAGCCCGCCAGATAATAGGACGGGAAGATGACCCTCTAAAAAAAGCCAGATTACTATATGACTTTGTAGTTAATTCCCTTGAGTATGATTATAATACTCTGGAGAATGAAAAATTCGGCTATAATTATGCTTCCGAAATAATACAGGAGAAGACAGGAATATGCACAGATTACTCCGTTCTTTATGCCGCTCTCTGCAGGGCATCGGGGATACCGGCGATAATTGTCCAGGGAATACCGGTTTTTAGCATACTTAATGAACCGGACCAGGAGCTGGCATATGGGCATTCCTGGGTGGAAATAAAACTGCCGGGATGTGGATGGATACCGGTAGATGTAACATCCGAGGAAGACTTTATGGGCTATAATTATTTTTTGAACCTCCAGACATATAAGGGCTCGGGAGTTTTTTATAAAAGCCTTGAGATAGACGGGGAAAGATATTATCCCAATGGATTCTATTATACATGGAAGGGCAGCTCGGGACCTCAAATAGAACAGGATATCTCCTATAGAGTAAAGGGCCTGAAAATCGAGGACCTGAAAGTAAGCAGGGAAAACGGTTTCTTAGATGAAGCCGGACTTATTCTTTCAGAATATAATGCGGCGATAAATCATGTAAAGAATGCACATAAAAAAGACTGGATATATAATGATCCTGTTGAAATAGCAATAGAAGATACTCTTCTTAAAAGACTGACGGAGCTCTCAGATTCTCTAAAAAGAATCAATGGAGCGAGCAGCTTTGAATACGGTCACGGGGAGCTCGTAAGGATATCAAAAGATATAATAATAGCAAAACAAAATCAGATAAACTGCATGAAGTCTTCCGACTATAATGGTTGTCAGTCCTATAATAATATATTTGGTAATTCAATAAGCAAACTTTTTGATTGCTTTAACAGTATGGTTGATAGTTATAATGAAAAGTACTAAAACCGCCCGGAGATATAAGAAAGCCCCGGAGCATGGGTTATTTATCCAGAAGCTCCTTTGCTTCGCTGACAAATTCGCTGCGGGTAAGAAGCTTTATTCCCCTGACTGATCCGAGTGAAGGGTAAAGCTGGCCCGCATCATCAGCGACTATCCGGGTCTCTATTCCCATACTTTCCAGATATCCCCTTGCAAGCTCGGCTTCCATTCTTGAACTAAAGACTTCTATGATTTCCAATCTGCTCATTTTAGGCTTTCCTTATTATAATAAGATATAATATAAGATTATATCATAAGAAAGAAGGAGGGCCGCAGGGATTTAAAACCTGTTATAAGCGCGGGAATGGATAAAATATCTTAAGAGGGATAATAATGTCTTATATTTTGCTATAATAAAAAAATATATTGGAAAATCTTATGGGAGAAAAATATAATCTTTGTCATTATAAATAATTTTACCAGATGAATATAAATCCGCTTCTTTTAAAGATCTATGAAGCTGCAAATATGCAGCGCTGGAATGACCAGATAAGGACCATTGAGTTTACTGAACTTGATAAGCAGGCGCATAAGATGATAGTCGCATATATCCTTGGCAAATGCGAACAGGACCATAGCGGGCGTGAGATAGACTGGATAAAGATAATAGAAACAGGTTTCTTTGATTTTCTTAAAAGGATAATCCTTACCGACCTTAAGCCCCCCCTGATCTACAAGATAAAGGAAGACAAAAGGAAATACCGCAAACTTAACCAGTGGGTGTTTGAAAGAATAAATCCTTATGTAGAGGTTCTGGGCAAGGATTTCGTTGAAAGGCTAAGGGAACACCTCTATAGCGGGAAGGAGGATCTGGAAACAAAAATCGTAAATGTGGCGCATTTCTATATAACTGAATGGGAATTCCATATTCTCAGCCAATCCAGCCCCCCTAATTTTTTATTTGAAGAGATAGATCAGAGTATAAAACGGGAACAGGAAGAATACCACGGCCTGGATTCCAGAGAGTTCTTTCATAATAATGAAAAACTGAATAATTTTGTAGATATAGCGGGCCAGCTCAGATTTCAGCAGAGATGGAGCCACCTGTACAGGATCCCCAGGACATCGGTATTGGGACACATGCTTATAGTTGCCATATTCTCATATCTTTTCTCTTATAAGACAGGGTCGAGCAGGGAAAAGCGAATAAATAATTATTTTACCGGTCTCTTTCATGATTTTCCGGAGGTACTTACAAGAGATATAATAAATCCGGTGAAAAAATCTGTAGAAGGACTTGACGATCTGATCAAGGAATATGAGATCCAGGAAATGGAAAAAAAGATCTACAAGCTCATCCCGGAAGGATGGCATGAAGATATGAGGCAGTATACTGAAGATGAATTCTCCGACACTGATAGCAGGGACGGATCACTTGTAAAAGGAGCCGATGATCTTGCGGCATATATAGAGGCTTATCTGACCCTGAAAAACGGCATAAAAAATCAATCGCTTACAAGTGCAATGGAAAGTCTGAGAGATAAATACAGGAATAGAGAAATTATGGGAATAGATTTTGAAGAGATCTATGCTGGGTTCGAGAGAGGGAGAGAGGCGCGATAGCCGAAGAGATCAATACGGGGGCACTCTTTCCGATATGCTGGCAATGGATACAGAACCGGGTCATTAAAAAATTATTGTGAATAGAATAAAAAAAATAATACTCTCAAAATCAAAATATATGGCCGGGCTTCAGTGTCTAAGATATATGTGGTATCTTTCAAATGCAAGGGATGAGGTTCCGGAACCGGATTTTTCCACAAAGTTTATGTTCCGACAGGGCATGCTTGTGGGGGAGTATGCAAAAAAACTGTTTCCGGATGGAACCGGTCCCGGCAGATTGAAAAATATAGAACAGCAGATTAAAAGGACCTCAGAGCTCCTTTTAGAAAGGCGGCCGGTATTTGAAGCAGCTGCCGGCACAGACAGTGTCTTTAGCAGGGCAGATATTTTAAAACCTTCGCCGGGGGGCGGGTGGGATATTATTGAAGTAAAAAGCGCCACCCACTTTAAAGAGGATTATCGACATGATGTTGCTTTCCAGAAATACGCTTTTCTGCGTGCCGGTATAAAGATAAACAATTGCTATCTGGCGGTTATTAATAATCAGTATATAAAGCATGGCAGGACCGATCCGGAAAAGCTATTTAATATCCGTGATATAACAGAAGAAGCAGATGAGAAAATAGCATCCATTCCAGAAATTGTGGAAAAGATGCTGGCCATACTCCGGAAGCCTGATCCGCCTGAAACAATGATCGGCCGCCATTGCGACAGTCCCTATACCTGCTCGCTTAAAGGGAAATGCTGGGAGCTTATGCCGGAAAACAATGTATTTGACCTTTATGGCAATAAAGACAGAGCGCTGGACCTGTATGAAAGGGGGATAACTTCAATAGAAGAGATCCCGGAAGAATACGGCCTGAGTCCCAGGCAGGAGATCCAGAGGGAATGTGCCATTACGAAGAAACCCTATATTAATAGGGGAGGGATATCGGCTTTTCTGGACAAGCTCGGGACCCCGCTATATTTCTTTGACTTTGAGACTTATTCGACAGCGCTTCCTATATATGAAGGAACAAAACCCTTCCAGAATATCCCTTTTCAGTATTCAATACATGTCCTCGGGGATCTATATGGAAAGCCTGTCCATCGTGATTTTTTGGCCCCCGGGGATGGGGATCCGAGAAGGGAGCTGCTTGAGAATCTAAAGAATCATCTCGGAGATAGCGGAAGCATAATAGTATATTATGAATTCTTTGAAAAAGGGGTTTTGAAGGAGCTGGCCCGCGACTTTCCCGAATATACTGATTGGGTGGAATCGATCCTGCCCCGGATAGTTGATCTTTATGTGCCATTTAGAGATTTTTATTACTATAATTCGGTCCAGAGAGGAAGTGCTTCTGTAAAAAACGTGCTTCCTGCCATCACAAATTATAGCTATAAGGAAATGGATATAGCAGAGGGGCTCTCTGCCAGCGTATATTTCCTGTATGCCTGCGGCCATTACAAAATAGGGAAGGACCGTCCGACATCTGAGGAAGTGAAGAAAATAAGAAAAGATCTCATCACCTACTGCAGGATGGATACCGGAGGCATGATACATATGCTGCGGGGGCTGAAGGAAGCATTAAATCCTGTTTAGTATTTTTTGTCATATTCCGAAAGGTTATTACCAGCTCCTATTATATTATAGATCAACCGGTCTCATCCGGCATATTATGTCATATTTATAAGTTCATTGACTTCAGATATGGTCTATAAGAAAAAGTCCCCGGACCTTCTTGAAATGCTTATCCAGCGTGAAGAGCCTGGTCCCATGCTGTAGCGTAAGCGCAGCGATCCAGAGGTCATTTGCCGGGATAGGGTCCCCGGACCTTTTTAATTCATCATATATTTTGGCATAGAATTCTGATGTCTCAATATCTATATCATATACAAGGACTCTCGGAGAATATAAAAATTGGTCAAGTTCCTCAAGGTTTTCTTTTTCCCTGGCACCATTTTTAAAACCTGACAGCAGCTCAGCAATAGAAATTACGCTGAACGCTATGATCTCGGGTTTTTTTAGAAGATCTGCTACAAACTGATTTCCGCGTAATAGCTCACTATAAATATTTGTATCTATCAAGACTCTTTTTATTTCCATAATTCTTTATCGATTTTTCTCTGGTTTTTAATTTCTTGTGTTATTGAATGATACTCTTTTTCATCCCATTTCCCAGAAAGGCCATCCAGATCTGTAAATCTTTTTTTCCTTTTTATTTGCTTTTTAAAACCAAGCTCACCTTCTAAAACAGACAGAACAAATTTATTGATACTCTCAGAGTTAGACTCTGCCTGCTTTTTTATTTCTATATATAAATCATCCTCAATACTTCTTAATAGAAATGTCTTCATAGCTGCTCCAAAATAAATTTTAAACTAAGTATATCATATAGGACTAATAAAACGATATCATAAATGATATTATATAACGATATCATATAATCATTTTTAGCAAACATCAAGTACCATGCCTCTCCTGAATTTTATGTTGGGGAAGAGCCCAAATTCTTTAGTTCGGCATCTTGCATTCAATGGGATTTTTTTATCAGAGCTCAGGGAGATTAAATGTTTGGTGGGCGATATTGGATTCGAACCAATGACCTCTGCGATGTCGACGCAGCGCTCTAACCAGCTGAGCTAATCGCCCTTAGTTTAAGAATTCTATCAGAGTAATCAAAAAATTTAAACATTGGACAACAGGCATTTTAGTTCAATAATCCCATTAGGATTTGATTATTTCGAAATACTTGTTTAAATCAGAAGCCTGCAGGAACTTGTACCCACACAATCGATTATTATTATTCAAAGAAAAATGAGTATAATAAGTAAATAATCATATTTAAGAATGACTATGAAGAAATATTTTGTGATATAATTTTATAAAAATTTTAAGAATAATGGGGAGGAAAAATTGAATACAAAAGGCAATCTTACCATAGGCTATACACCCACAAGGCGTACAGTATTTTCAAGGGAAGATGCATTGAAATATAAGACACTTACATTGGATAAAATAAAATCACTCGGATATAAAGTAGTAGATATTGAAGATATAAATGAAGATGGTCTGCTTATAGAAGAAAAAGATATAGATGCAGCAGTAGCAAAACTTAAGCACGGGGGTGCTGACTGCATAATATCTCCCCACTGTAATTTTGGGACAGAAGATATAGTTGCAAGAGTTGCAAAAGAGATGGCCCTTCCCTTCCTGCTCTGGGGACCAAGGGACGAAGCCCCCCGTCCTGACGGTTCAAGACTGCGCGACAGCCAGTGCGGACTCTTTGCAACATCAAAGATCCTTCAGAGATACTCGGTGCCTTATAGTTATATTATAAACTGCCGCCTTGATGATCCAATATTTACCCGGGGAATAAATAACTTTGCCGCTGCAGCAAATGTGGTAAAGGCATTTAAAAATATGCGTATCGGCCAGATCGGCACAAGGCCTGAAGCCTTCTGGTCAGTTATTGCAAATGAAGGCGAACTTCTTGAAAAGTTCGGGATAGAGACAGTCCCCTATAATCTGATAGATGTAATAAATGCTGCAAAAGAGATAAAGGAAGCAGGCGGCAGAGATTATAAGGAGACAATCGGCTATATAAAGAAAAACCTGACAGTCGATATAGAAGAAGACAGGCTTCAAAATATAGCGGCGCTTAAAGAGGCTATAAAGGCCATAAGTGAAAGAGACGGCATAACTACATTTGCTATCCAGTGCTGGACGACACTTGGAGATATAATGGGCATAGTGCCATGTCTTGCAAACTCTCTTCTCTTTGATGAAGATATCCCCGTAGCCTGCGAGACAGATATACACGGGGCAATATCGGCTTCAATAGCACAGGCTGCTACATTCAACTCCTCCAAAGTCATCTTTGCAGATGTCACTAACCGCCACCCCTTAGATGATAATAGCGAGCTTCTATGGCACTGCGGACCATTTCCTCTCTCTCTTAAGAAGCAAGGAGTAAAAGGCAGGGTAGGATGCCATGGGATCCTTGATGATAAACCTGCAGGCATATGCGATTTTGAGGTTAAGGGTGGAGATGTAACGGTAATAAGATTTGATGGTATTAAAGGAGACTATAGCCTATTTGCCGGCCAGGCAAAGGGGACAGAAGGACCAAAGACCACGGGCACCTATCTCTGGATAAAGACATCTGACTGGACAAAATGGGAAGAAAAGCTTATATACGGACCCTATATCCACCATGTAGCGGCAGTCCATGGAAAAGTATCACCTGTACTCTATGAGGCTGTAAGATATATTGATGGTCTCACACTGGATGCAGTAGAGCCGACAGAGGAAGAGATAAGAGGATGGCTTGCAGGGAGCCTGAGCCCAGTTCCCGGACAGGCTCCTAATGCCAAATCGGAAGGAGCTTAAAAGGTTTTGCGAGAGCGATGATTAGAATCAGATTATAAAAATTTTGCGGAATTCATATATTGAGTCCGTAGACTCTCCAGGTAAGGGCAATCTTTCCAAGCTTTAAGATCGGATTGAGGATATCCATATTGATATCGGCCAGCTGGGAAGCCGAGCCGCCATTGATACCAAGCTCAAGCGCCTTTTCTTTTATACTCCAGTACAGCTTTAGATCTATTCCGGTCTTGCGGTGTTTTTTCTCTACGCCCAGGATAAAAAAGCGCATTCTTGAAAACTTTTTTTGTTTGAGCCTCTTTTTGATGCTTATAATGATCCTGAGGTCCCGGATGATGTCCTTAGGGCTATAGAACCGGGCAGAGGGCCTATAAGGTCTTTTACCGTCCATTTCAGCTATTATATCGTTTATATCGGGAATATTTACAGATATCCCAACTGGCTTTCCATCTTTTTCCACTATAAAAATAAGTTCCTCCAGTGAGATCTCCTTAAGTCCCAGGGCAAGCATATCAAATTCTGCATCAGTCATCTTCACCTGCTGCGGGTGGTTGCCTTCATTCCAGATGGGATTATAAAGTCCCCTTATGGTTTCTATTTCACTTTTCAAATTATTGAAATCCACATTCCTTATTTTATAGCCATTAAACTTCTCCGCTCTTCTGTGATTTGAGATCCGGTTGAAGATACGGCCCACCTTTTCCATATAGTTTTTGGATACCACCATATCTGAAATTACGCTGTACCAGTCATTTTCTTTTTTAAAGCCATAGTCCTCAAAGAAATCCTGATAGTAGGGAGCATTATAGGGTTCCATAAAGTAGGGTTCATTTTCAAAACCATCGATAAGAAGTCCTATTTCCCCGCCTGCATTGAACTTTGCGGGACCTATTATCCTGGTACAGGAGTTTGACTTAAGGTATTCCACCGCGCTATCAATAAGCATCCTGGCGGTACCGCTGTCTTCCTCGGATTCAAAGAGTCCGAACCATCCTATCTTTCCGCTCTCTTTTTCTGTATAAGTATAGTCAATAAAAGCAGCTATCCTGCCCACCGGTTTCTTTCCCCTATATGCAATAAAGTATTTTATCTGAGCATGGTCAAAATAGGGATTTCTGCTAATAAGCCCAGGCACTATCTTAGATGTGGGATTGAGATCCGAAAGTTCCTGGAGAAAAAGTGGAAATACTTTTCTTGAATCAGGGGACCTGTACCATTCTATATGATATGGTACGGTTAGAAATTCCTTGATACTGTTAAGGCTGAGTGTATTAATGCTTCCGGGGACATATTCCCCGGGTTCTTTTATAATAGTCTCTACAGCTATTTCAAACCTCAAAAAATAGTTAATGAATTCAGTATATAATACTTTTATTTGTTTTTTATTACAATAAAAACCGGAGTACTGATAGGGATATATTGTTTTAAAAAAGGACAAACTGAGACCTGCCATAATTGACAATATATTTATTTATGAATATAATATATTACAAAAGAATACAATGTATTCAAGGAGACTAAAATGTCAAAGACGGTGACTTTACGCATAGAAAGAAACTTATATGAAAAAATAAAGGAGCATGCAAATAGCGAGAACAGAACCCTCTCTAATTTTATAGAGACAGCAACCGTAAAGTATATTGAACAGATTGAACTGGTAGATAAGTATGAAATGGAAGAAATTGTAAACAATGCAGATCTATTGGAAAGATTACAAAAGGGCAATATAGACGCAAAGCATAAGAGGGGCAGATTTGTTTAGAATATTTGAAACAAATCAATTTTTAAAAGATTTAAAGAAATTAGATAAATCAGTTCAAAGAAGAATATACAATGAAATATCAAATATTATATATCCTCAAATAAAGAGCAATCCGTATTTTGGTAAGCATATTAAGAAATTAAAAGCATATAAACCGGAGACATGGAGATATGGGATAGGCAATTTTAGATTATTTTATGAAATTAATGACAAAGATAAAATTGTTGATATAATCACAGTTGAAATCAGAGGCAATCTATATTAAAAGGCGAAAAGCAGTGAAGTCCGGTCTAAGGCTATACTGAAAATAGCTTAATGGATAATATATTATAGAATAAATAGAAATATTAAATAGGGGTGGTTTAAATGGCGGAGAAAGGCATGGAAAAAATATTATCGGAAAAGGTCCTGAGGCTTGAAGCGAGCCCCACATTGACCCTGGACGCTAAGGCAAATGAAATAGATATAGAGCTAAAAAAACAGGGAGACTATGTTGTAAGATTTGGCATAGGCCAGCCCGATTTCAATACTCCGGAAAATATAAAGGAGGCTGGTAAAAGGGCTATTGATGATAATAAGACCAGGTATACTCCTGCTACCGGGATAACCGAGCTAAAAGAAGCTATTGTAAATAAGTTTAAAAAGGATAATGGCCTTGAGTATGAGCCGGCAAATATATTGGCCGGCATCGGTGCGAAGCAGGTGCTTGATACTATAATGAGAGCCTTTATTAATCCTGGAGACGGGGTGCTTGTACCAAAGCCATACTGGGTAAGCTACACCCAGCAGGTCCTGTTATCTGATGGAGTTCCTCTCGAAGTGGATTTTACCGATGACTTAAAAATAGATGTGGATCATTTAAACAAAGTGATATCCGACTATAACGGTCCCATCAAGCTTATAATTATAAACAGCCCCAATAATCCGACAGGCGCCGTCTATACGAAAGGAGAACTGGAGGAGATAGCCGGTATCTGCCTGAAAAACGGGATATATATAATTGCTGATGAAGTATATGAGAAGTTTATATATGGCGATATCGCCCATCACAGTATTGCAGGCTTCAGCCGGGAACTTAAGGATCTTACGATCACGGTAAATGCTGTTTCAAAGACCTATGCGATGACTGGCTGGAGAATAGGATACTGCGCCGCTGATAAAGCAATCATAAAACAGATGTCAAAGATCCAGGGCCAATCACCCTCAAATCCATGCTCCATCGCCCAGTGGGCAGCTATAGAAGCCATGGAGGGGGATCAGGGCAGCATTGAGCTTATGAGAAATGAATACGAAAAAAGAAGAAATTATGTATACGATAGGCTAAAAAGCATTGACGGTATAGAATGCGGACTTCCGGAAGGTGCCTTTTATGCATTTCCAAAAGTTTCAAATCTCTATAACGGCAGGGTAAAAAGCTCGGATGATTTCTCTGGCTGGCTCCTTGAAGAAGAAAGGGTCGCAGTTGTCCCCGGATCTGCATTTGGCGATGACAGATATGTAAGGATAAGCTATGCGGCTTCAATGGATAAGATAATCGATGGCATGGACAGGATCGAGAAGTTCTGTAAGGGGCTTTAATTAAAAATTAAATATTTTGGTATGACATAAAGGGCAGAAGTGTCTCAAAAGAGAATTATGGAAGATACATAATAAAGACGTCGCCCTATCAGAGTAGTATGAGCTTTACTATTTGCCTAAAATGGTATATATTCCTAATTAGTAATACTAATTAGGAAGGTACTACGAAATGGTTTATATAAAAAGGATATTAAATATAAAGCTCCCTTATAAACAATCTGCCTTTTTATGGGGACCAAGAAAAGTAGGTAAAACTTCATATCTGAGAAATAACTTTCCCGATAGTCTGGTATTTGATTTTTTAAAGACAGATTTATTTATTGAAGTATCTAAGAATCCAACACTACTGCGGGAACGCATACTGGCAAAAGATAAAAATGTACTTAAACATCCCATAATACTGGACGAGGTCCAGAAAATCCCCCGGGTACTGGACGAGGTGCACTGGCTGATTGAAAATAAAGGATTACGATTCATTCTTTGCGGTTCAAGTGCAAGAAAACTAAGAAGAGGCCATGTTAATCTTCTGGGCGGCAGGGCATGGCGCTATGAAATGTTTCCACTTGTCACAGCTGAGCTTAAAGAAATAAATCTATTGCATTTATTGAACCACGGGATGGTACCGACACACCATTTACAGAATGACAGGGAGTGCAAGAGATCTTTAAAAGCCTATATACAGGATTATTTAAAGGAAGAAGTCTTTGACGAAGGATTAACCCGCAATATTCCTGCCTTTTCAAGATTTTTTGATGCATTTAACTATTCACACGGACAGCTTACGAATTATTCCAATATTGCCCGCGATTGCGGCGTAGACTCAAAGACCGTTAAAGAATATTACCAAATCCTCATAGACACATTGCTGGCTGCAAGAATTGAACCTTTCAAAAAAAGACAGT
>CBEVGD010000034.1:0-16226 GCA_965549355.1 uncultured bacterium
AGAAATAGACGAGGCAAGTATGCCTTTGGAAAAAGGAAGGCCGCTCTTTTTGTCCGTTATTACCACCGGATGCTGTTTTTTTTCTTCTTTATTTATGCTCATGAAGCATACTCTCCTTTTTTAATAATTTTATTAGACTCCCCTTAAAGTCCCGGTTTTTATCTATGATGACCGGGATATTATCAATATAAGAAATTCCTTTTTTATTTTGTGATGCATATTCTGTAAGCACATCTACTGCGGCTGCCTTAAGTTCGGTAAGTATCATATCAAAATCAGGACTTCCATTAAGCTCCTTAATAAGAATATCTCTCTTTGAAAGGTTGAAACTGGCTCTGATAATCCGGCAGCCATACTTACCCTCAAGATGATCCCTGATATTGTGCTCTATTTTCCGGTCTGCAGTCATTCCCAGAAATATTTTTTTACCTCTTATACTTGAAAGAGGCTTTGGCCTGAAAACAGTTCGTATTATATCAGCATCAGGATTATATTTTCTTATATTTGATTCCAGGGCCTCTATTTTGCTTCTGTCTGCAAGAGGTTCCTCACACATTGTCAGGATTATCATATCGGCAAGCATTATCCTGTAGATGCCGAGGTATCCTATGAGGCTGTCCCAATCCTGAAAGGCTCCTATTACGCATATGGTACTATCTGTATCGATTCCGGGTATAGATGCTCCGCTTCCTTCTATTATTACAAGTTCGGAATCCAATTTTTCTGCTATTCTTATTCCTTCCTCAAGATTTGTCATAAATATCTTCCCTGCAAAACCGCCCCCGCATCTTCTGCATCCTATAGTCGTTATCTTGCTCAGCAAGGCATCTTCTATATAATCGGAGCTGGCATGAAGCCCCCTGCTATTGAGCTCCAGCAGATATTCGGCAGTAATATCAATCTCATTGCCTCTTATTAACAGCGGCTTTTTAGGTCCTCCCCTTCCCATGGCCACAATAGATACTTTTATATTTTCACCGGATAATATTTTTGCAATATATGAGCTAATAGCAGTCTTTCCTATCCTTTTGCCTGTCCCGATAATAGACAGAGTCTTTTTAGATATACTAATATTTCTTTTTTCCCAATTAAAAAGAAAATCAGGCCCCATATAACTGCATTCATTTGCCATACAGAAGGAAGCGATCTTCATCCTCACCTTATAATCAACAATCGGTTCATCACTGAGATCATACGCGATATCAGGCTTGAAGTACTTAAGGGCAGAACAAAAATCAGAATCAAGATCATTTATTATGTAGACTTTTTCCTTGAAGTATCCCTCAAGATCATCAAGTATGAATTTTTCGGTGCCGCCAAGGAAAATTATGCCTGAAAATGTGCCGGTAAAATAACTTTTTAAGAGTCTGACTGCATCCCCGGTCACTTCAGGAAAATGATCACCATCTATAAGAGCAATGATCTTCTTGCTTCTATTTTCTTTTTTCTGTAATAAACTTTTCACAGAGCTTGGCCTTTCTGGCTATTCTCTTTACCCCCAATATTTTCTCTATTCTGTCAAACGGAGATCTTCTGTATATATCAATCTCCTTTTCCCTGATATAAATAATATTATAGCCGGGCTCTATCTTCCCCCTGAGCCTGAGGCAGGAGACTGTCCCCGACGTAACCACCAGAAGATCCTCTATGCGCCAGAGATAAGGTACATGCTTATGTCCGCAAAGGACCATATCGACTCCTGCATCAACTATGGTCTCAAGGACATCTCCGGCATCATTTACAATGTTTCTTTCCCTTCCGGTATTCGGCACAGGGACAAGATGGTGGTGCATTGCAAAAATCTTAAAATTTTTATTTCCGGTCCTGCCGAATTCATCTTTTATCCATTGATAATGCTCCCTGCCGATCTGTCCATTATCAAGGTCAGGCTCGCTTGAATCAGCTGCAACAATAGTGACTTCTTCATTTCTGAAAGTCTTATACCTTTCTCCAAAAAGCTCTTCAAAATGAAGATATCCCACATTCCTTGAGTCGTGATTTCCGAGCTGCACAATCATGTTCTTGCACTTTATGGGTGCCAGATAATTCCTCACCGTTTCATATTCCCGCCTGAATCCATTTGCGGTAAGGTCGCCGGTTATCATAACTATATCCGGATTTAATTCATTTATCTCATCGATTGCTCTTGTCAGAAGGCTCGGTACAAAGTGGGACTCGCCAACATGTATGTCTGATATCTGAGCAATAATAGTCTCTTTGATACTTTTTGCCATTTCATTTTCCTTTCATCAATAAATATCCCTAATATATTAAAATAAACCAGCTGTCTGGCTCCGGCTGCCACTAAAACTCTTTTGCAGTACTTTTCCCACATCAAATGGAATAAGCGCCAGAGCGCGGTGTTGGAGCCCTCCCGCACATATCTTATGGCGCGGAAAACTCCCTGACGGGCCCGCTCCTGAGATTATAGTATCGTATTTTGATTCCATATGGCTATGATTTTATAAAAAGAAAAAGCAAAGCACAATATATTTACTCAATCATGCTTTGCTTTTAACAATAATTTAATAACTAATAAAATTGCCGGATTATTATATATAGGCCTTTTCTGTCTTCTTATCAAAGAGATGCAGCATCTCAAGGTCCACAAATAATCTGGCCTGATCCCCGCTCTTAAGCTTTGACTTTGGGTTCACTCTTGCTGTCATCAGTACTCCGTCTATGTCGATATAGACATATATCTCGGCACCCATCGGTTCTGTTACCTCTACCTTTGCCATTATTGTATTGGAATCATTTGCTTCGGGTTTGAACTGTACATCTTCAAGATCCTCAGGCCTGATACCTGCAACCACATCTTTACCGATCAGATCATTCTTTTTAATCAGATCCTTGATCTTCTCAGGAGTGTCTATCTCCATTTGCTTGTTCTTAAGGGTCATCTTTTCGGTGACGGTCACATCCATAAAGTTCATTGCAGGCGAACCTATAAATCCGGCTACAAACATATTCTCCGGATGGTCATAGACCTGCTGGGGTTTGCCTGTCTGCTGCACAAGGCCGTCTTTCATTATTATTATCTTGTCCGCCATAGTCATAGCTTCTGTCTGGTCATGCGTCACATAGACTATTGTTGCTTTGAGCCTCTGATGAAGCTTGGCGATCTCGGTCCTCATCTGCACCCTCAGCTTGGCATCCAGGTTCGAAAGGGGCTCATCCATCAAAAATACCTTGGGATCCCTTACAATAGCTCTTCCAAGAGCTACTCTCTGCCTCTGCCCGCCTGACAGCTGTTTGGGTTTTCTTTTTAGTAAGTCTTCGATATGCAGGACCCTGGCCGCATCTGTTACTCTTTTCTCGATCTCGGCTTTGGGGGTCCTTCGCAGTTTCAATCCGAAGGCCATATTATTGTACACATCCATGTGAGGGTAAAGGGCATAGTTCTGAAACACCATCGCGATATCCCTGTCCTTTGGCGGGACATCGTTGACGAGCCTATCTCCGATATAGATTTCTCCCCCGGTTACTTCCTCCAACCCTGCTATCATACGCAGAGTGGTGGTTTTACCGCATCCTGAGGGTCCTACCAGGACCACAAATTGTTCATCTTCGATAACGTCGCTCATGTTATTAACTGCCACTACGTCATCGAATCGCTTGGTAAGGTTTTTGAGAAGCACCTTTGCCATTTGATTCTCCCTTGTTCAAATAATAATGAATAAGGGAGATTATACTCTAAATACAAATTATTTTCTATAAGACGATATAAAATTCATCCCGTATGGATCCCTGCCGGCAAGAAAATCAGCAGCCTTCATGGCCTCTATCAGACCCGGGGTCAGGGGATCTGCTATCGGAGCAGTGAGCCCGTTCATTATCCCCATCGAGATAAACTGAATATTTATAAGGTCCCTGTTCGGCATTCCATAACTGACATTCGAATATCCGCCGGTAGTCGAGACTCCGTATTCGGCTGCCAGTCTCCTCTGGGTCTCGATCATTATATTTGCATATTCAGAATTGGTGGAATTTGTCATTACCAGTGCATCAAAGACCAGGTCCTCCATTTTTATCCCCAGGCTTTTGGTCCTTGCGATTATCTTCTCAGCTATTTCCAGCCTCTTTTCAACGCTATCCGGTATTCCGTTTTCATCCATCGTAAGGCATATGACGGCAGAACCGCTTTCAGCGACCACGGGAAGAAGTCCGTTCATTGATTTCTCTTCGCCATTTACCGAGTTTACAAGCGCTTTATAGGGATATGCCTTTAGAGCCGCTTTCAGTGCCTCCGGATTTGCAGAGTCAAGGCATATGGGCTGATTTGACTGCTCCATTACCGCCTCGACCGCTCTGGGAAGCATATCTACCTCATCTACGCTGACTGCGCCGACATTGATATCAATAATATGGCCGCCGGCCTCGGTCTGTTTCCTGGCATCTTCCCTTACTATATCAAGCTTTCCTTCTTTTAGCTCTTCGGCTAAAGATTTTCTTCCAGTGGGGTTGATCCTTTCTGCAATAATGACTGTCGGCAGCCCCTGGCCGAATTTTACCTCGGTACCATTACCGGTTAATACTGTTTCCATAACATTAGTCCTTTCTCTCTTCTCATTTAATCTTCCCCCTATTTATTGCAATTCTTGTAAACTTTAGTAAAGACTTCAAGAAATTTTGTATTTACATCATCTGAAGCTATAGTCACCCTTATATAGCCCGGAAAACCAAGATTTTCGCCCGGTCTGACGATGAACCCATTCTTCAACAGCTCTTCTATGACTGTCATGCTGTTCTCTCCTGCATTTATAAGTATAAAATTAGTATACGACCTTACATAGTCTATATTGTTATTGTCAAGCACATCATAATAGATCTGTCTTTGCTTATAAATCCTCAAACTTATTTCCTCAATATGATCCATATAGTCAAGGGCATAAACCGCAGCCTTCTGTGCAATCAAATTTACATTAAAAGGCAGCCTTACTTTATTGAGGGCCCCTGTGGCTTCAGCGGAGCCTATCCCATATCCTATCCTGAGTCCGGCAAGGCCAAATATCTTTGAAAATGTCCTGAGCAGCATCAGGTTATCCCTTTTTAGCACAAATTCAGTCGTCTCAACTCTTTCATCTGCCGGACAATATTCATAATATGCTTCATCCATTACAAGCATTACGGCACTGTCAAGATTATCCATGACATAATCAAACTCATCTGCAGTAATATTTGTACCCGTTGGATTCTGGGGATTGGTTAAAAAAAGAATTTTTGTATTATTATCTACAGCATCCACGAGTCCTTTGATGTCCTGCCTGAATCCGGACAGGGGTACCTTTATAGTGCTTCCTCCGCATTTAAGCGCTGCTTTCTCATAGATTGGAAAAGTCGGGTCAGCTATGACCACATTATCGCCGGAGCCTACAAAACTGTCGCATATCATCTCTATTATCTGGTCCGATCCGCTTCCGATAATTATATTACCGGCCGGTATATCATATACCTTCCCTATCTTATCCCTTATTATGCTGCAATCTCCTTCCGGATAATAATAGATATTTTCTATATCTTTAGAGATCCTCCCGGCAAGTCCCGGGGCAAGGCCATAGAGGTTCTCGTTGGAAGCCATTTTATATACCTCTTTCAGGCCATATTTTTCCTTGATCTCCTCTATTGTCCTGCCCGGTATATATTCAGGAAGGTCCATTATCCATTTCTTTGCTTTTAAGCTCATTTTTGCCTCATTCTTAAATATTAGAATCTTTTCAATACTGAATCCCTGTGGGCATATAGCTTTTCAAAACCCGCTATTTCGGCTATATGTCTCTTTTCTTTTTCAAGGGCATCCTTATTATAAATACATATGCTGCTTCTCTTAAGAAAATCACTTACGCCAAGCGGAGAAGAAAATCTCGCATTCCCATCCGTGGGTATTACATGATTTGTACCGCCTACATAGTCGCCTATCGCTACAGGCGTATAATCACCAATAAATATTGCTCCTGCATTGCGGACCCCTTTGAGAATATATTTATGATCCTCAGCCATTATTTCCAGATGCTCGGGAGCTATTATATTGCATGTTTCTATAAGTATGTCTGTATCGCTGCAGTAGAAGATCCTGCAGAAATCCTCAAGTGATTTTAAAACCACTTCAAGATTATCTCTGTATCTTTCATTATCTTCCATTAACTCAAGCAATATATTTATATTCTCTATGACTCTTTCTGCAAGATCCCTGCTCCCTGACAAAAGTATGCATCCGGAAAGAGGATCGTGTTCAGCCTGTGAAAGCAGATCAAGCGCTATAAAGTCGGCTCTGGCACTATCATCTGCGATAATCGTTATGTCGCTGGGACCGGCGAGACTATCTATCCCCACAGAACCATATACCATTTTCTTCGCAAGGGTCACAAAAATATTTCCGGGCCCCGCTATCTTGTCGACTCTTTTTATAGTCTCTGTACCATAAGCCATAGCTGCTACTGCCTGGGCCCCTCCGGCCCTGTAGATCTCACTTATGTTTAAGACGCTGCAGAGGTATAGAAGAATATCATTAAGTTTCCCGCTGCTGTCCGGCGGAGAGCATATCATTATTTCTTCCACTCCAGCGGTAATTGCCGGCACCACTGTCATAAGCACAGTTGAAGGATACGCATAGCGTCCCCCCGGTATATAAAGCCCGACCCTTTTCAGCGGGGACACTTTCTGGCCTAATTTCCTACCGGGACCATTTTCTATCATCCAGGACCTTTGCCCCTTTTCAAGCTGATTTTTGTGATATTTCTCAATATTTTTCAAGCTTGCTGCCAGAGCGCCGACCAGTCCGGGGTATTCTTTTTCCACTCTCTGTCTCGCAGATGATATTTCTTCGCTTTCCACGCGGATCTCTCTGATATCAGGAACATCAAAACCGTCATATTCTTTTATATATTCAAGAAGAGCCCTGTCCCCATCCCGTTTCACCCCGTCAAGGATCATTGCGACTTTCTTTGAAGCCTCCCTGCAGGGATCTGCCGTCCTTTGAAGATACCGGCTTATGTCCTCCGGGCAATTAAGTTTTCTTACTTTTATGGAAATATTACTCATAGTATTAGATTATTTTTGATACTTTTTCCAGTTTCAATTAATATATTTAAAAACAAATAAAAGACAGGTTTAATATTATAGGGAAATTGACAAAATATTCAACTTTAAAACCTAAAATGCTTTTACATGCCTGTTGTGCAAACTGTGCAGCCTATCCTCTTTCTCTGCTTGGTGATAATTTTGATATTACTCTTTTTTATTATAATCCAAATATATATCCTGAGAAAGAATATTTGCGGAGGCTCAAAGATATCAAAAAACTTTCAGAAATATCCGGTACTGCGCTTATAATAGGAAAATATGAGTCCGTGAAATGGTTCGAAGCAGCCCGGCACCTTGCCGGCGAGCCCGAGGGTGGGAAAAGATGCCGCATATGCTTTGATATGCGCCTTAAAGAGACAGCTGCTATTGCAAAAGATAGATGTCTTGATATCTTTGCAACCACCCTTTCCGTAAGCCCGCATAAGGGCAGTAAAACAATAAATGAAGTGGGCGCCAGCATCTCTGATAAGACAGGAATCGACTTCTACTGCGCTAACCTTAAGAAAAAAGACGGCTTTAAGAAGACTATGAAAATCTCCCGCAAATACGGATTTTACCATCAGAATTACTGCGGATGCATATACAGCATAAGGAAGGCTGACTGAGTATTTTTTTATTTGTCCAATAAGTCCGGATCCAATTCCCGGACAGGCTCCCGGGCTGCTTACTCTTCTGAATTTTTCTCTCTCAGATTCTTTTCCCTGAACCTCTTCATAACATGATTGGCAATAAAAAGTGCAATAATGACAGCAAGAAAGTTTATTATATATACGACTTTGACCGGGCCAAAAAAGGTGCTGTCTATCCTGTAAGCTTCAATAAATGTCCTGTAGAGCGCATATATTCCGAGATACATTGCAAGGATGATACCGTCCGGCAGTCTTCCGGGCCTGTTCCTGTAAAAACGGTGTATTATAAATAAAAGTATAAATAAGACAAGGTTTGCAATGGATTCATAGAGGAATGTCGGATGAAAATATTCATAGCTTGCATAATTGAGCGGGCGGTTTTCCGGATTGATATATATGGCCCAGGGAATACTGGTGGGCCTTCCAAAAGCTTCCTGATTAATATAATTGCCCCATCGTCCTATAGCCTGACCCAGAGCAAGACCCGGGACCAGGATATCGGCCCACAGCCAGAAGTCAAGCTTTCTTATCCTGCAGAATACGACCAGAGCCAGTAATCCTCCTATTATAACGCCCTGTATGGCAAGTCCGCCTTTGCGGAAAGCAAATATATAGCTCAAATTTCCGCCATAATAGGACCAGTTGACAAGCACATGCAGAAGCCTTGCTCCTATTACTGCAAATACTATTGCAAAGGGTGCGAAATTAAGGATTTCATCTTCCTTCTCCCTGCGGTATTTCGCAATAAAATATGCTGCGGTAAAACCTATTAGCAGCGCCAGTGAGGTAAGGATTCCATACCATCTTATTTCCAGGCTGAATATGGTAAAAGCTACAGGATCGATACTCAAGATTCCTCCTTATAGAATTACAAATTATTAAATATTTGAAATCAAATATAGAAATTTTAGCATAAATAAGAATAAATATTCATTTAAAAATTAATTTTATCCATTAGGGGTATATATCTTGACAGGATGCTCATTATCTTTATCATTGAATCAGTCACAAATACTATGCCGAGAGCCACTATAAATATTCCTGAAATAATAGATACAATGTTTAAGTGCCTGTTCAGCCTTTTAAGCAGATTTGAAAAGAAACCTATAAATATGCTTGCAAGAATAAAAGGAATGCCCAGTCCCGCTGAAAACACGCCGAGAAGCAGCACGCCTTCAAATATTGTATCAAGCTTGCTCGCCAGCATCAGTATTCCGGAAAGTATCAGGCCGACACAGGGTACCCATCCAAATGAAAATATCACTCCAAATACAAAGGAGCTCACATAGCCCGATTTTAATGAATCAGGCATCCTGAATTTTTTTTCAAAATTTAGAAATCTTATTTTAAATAGCCCCATATAGTGAAGGCCGAAAATAATAAGTACAGCTCCGCCTACCCTGCCGATAATAACTGAGTAATTACTCATAGCCCTTCCCAGAAAGGTAGCCGTGGAACCGAGGACTATAAAGACAATTGTAAAGCCAAGAACGAATAAAAGGCTGTTCACAAACAGATACAGCCTATCCGAAAGCTTTATGTTTTTATCCCTGTATAGTGCCTTTTTTGACATCATCCCTATGTACACCGGTACCAGCGGAAGGATGCACGGTGAAACAAAAGCCAGAAGTCCGGCAATAAATGATGAAAAAAGACCTATTTCCAGCATATGTTATTATCCTTTGAATAAATGATTTATTAAGTATTTTCCGGTCAATGCTTAAGAGCATCTTCTATTACACTCTCAAGCTGGCTCCTGGACATCATTCCTACATTCTTATATAATACGGCGCCACTACCATCAAGGATAAAAGTAGTCGGTATACCGCTGATCCCCCATTTTCCTCCTATATTTGTACTGTCTATAAGTATGGGGTAGTTTATTCCAAAATTATCAACAAAATCCCTGAGAGTAGAAGCATCTTCATTTGATATTCCTATAAACTGAACTCCACTATCTTTATAACCATTGCTGACAGCTATAAAGTCCGGGATCTCCTCTCTGCATGGAGGACACCAGGTCGCCCAGAAATTCAGCACGACTATACCGCCTGAAAAATCTGAAATAGAGATCTCTCTGCCATCAAGATCCTTTAAAGTAAAATCATTCTCATAACCTCCGGAAGCAGATGCTTCCGCAACAGGCTCATCTTCATAAATGCCTCTTACATTCTGAATATAGCCGCAGCCGGAAATGATCAGCATAAGAGAGCTGATCACCGCAGCAACCGCCAATATCCTTATATTTTTACTCATAATTTTCTTTCTCCATCTCTTTTAAAATCAATTTTTTCGCCATAACTATAAACAACCTCAGGGGCACTCTTATTTTTCAGTATCTCCCCTTTTCTGTCAATGCTTTTAAATAAAAAATCAGTCTCATGATTTTCAATATTATTCATTTTCATACTTTCCTTATCCAGCTCAAATAGGAGCCGTTTAAAATCCTGAGTTCTTTAGTATCCTCAGGCCCAGATATGCCCTGTATCCGGTCTTGCAGTAGATGATTATCCGTCCTTCTCTGTCAAACCTGTCCAGGTTCTCCCTGAGGTTGTCAATAGATATTAACATGGCTCCATCGATGTGGCCCGCGGCAAACTCTTTCTCGGTCCGTACATCAAGTATCGCCATATCATCGCCTGCTGCGATCTTTCCCCGCATCTCCCATATGAGATATATTTGTCCTTTTCATATATCACTATTTCCACTTCCTAGCTCTTTCTGCGGCATTTTGCTGCTGCTGACGTACCTGCTGCTATGCCTCCTACTATTAATACCCTTTTTTTGTTTTTCACTTTTTCCCCTCGTATCTTTTATAAATTATTATTTAATATCCATAAATCTGGTCCTTCTCAATCTCAGTGAATTGCTTACTACCGAAATACTGCTCAGTGCCATCGCCCCTGCAGCAAATACAGGACTTATCTGTATTCCAAAAAATGGATAAAGGACGCCTGCAGCAATAGGTATAAGAAGTAGATTATAGAAGAAGGCCCAGAATAGGTTCTGTCTTATGATCCTTACTGTTTTTCTTGAAAGATCTATTGCATTCACTACACCACAGAGATCTCCCCCTGTCAGTGTTATTTTCCCGGCTTCTATTGCTATATCTGTTCCCGTGCCAAGCGCAATACCTATATCTGATTGGACAAGCGCCGGCCCATCATTGATCCCGTCTCCCACCATAGCCACCAATTCACCTTTTTCCTGCAGCTGAGCGACCTTTAAAGCTTTCTGGCCGGGTAGTACTTCTGCATATACTCTTTTTATTCCAGCCTCTTTCGCAATGGCATCTGCCGTATATTTATTATCACCTGTTATGAGCACTATTTTTAGGCCCATTTTCTTCAATTCCTTTATAACATTTCCGGCATTGGCCTTTAAGCTGTCAGCCAGCGATATTATCCCGGAAAAAACGCCGTCTATTGCCAGAAGGACCGGGGTCTCTCCCTTTCCCGATATTTTTTCAATAACATAGTCATATCCAGCGCTATCTATTCCTTCCTGCTCAAAAAGCCTTTTATTGCCCTTTACGATCCTGTACCCATCTACTTCAGCGATTATGCCCATCCCCGGAATTGTCCTGAAGCCGGTCGGCTCTGTAAGTTCTATTCCTGAATTTTCTGCATTCTTAACGATCGCTTTGCTAAACGGATGCTCGGAATGAAGTTCAGAGGAAGCTGCCAGATAGAGGATCTCTTTTTTGCTTTTGGCCCCTGCTTTGTCAAAGATCAGTATTTCCCTTACTTCAGGCTTGCCGACAGTCAATGTGCCGGTTTTATCAAATACTATTGTCATGATCTTGTACGCTATTTCCAGGCTCCCGGCATCTCTTATAAATATGCCGTTTTCAGCACCTTTTCCCATTCCTACCATAATAGCTGTCGGAGTCGCAAGACCAAGCGCACATGGACATGCGATTATGATCACTGATACAAACCGTATCAAAGCATTGGTGAGAGAGGGCCGCGGTCCGAAGAAAAACCATAAAAGAAAAGTGAGCAGCGCCACTCCTGCCACTACTGGCACAAAATAGCCCGCTATCCTATCAGCAAGCCGCTGTATTGGAGCTTTGGAAGCCTGTGCCTGTTCCACCATTTTTACGATCTGTGCCAGAAATGTGTCTGGACCTGTTCTGGCGACTCTGAATTTGAATGAGCCGCTTAAATTCAATGTCGCTCCTATGACTTCGTCCCCGGCTTTCTTTTCTACCGGTATGGATTCGCCGGATATCATCGATTCGTCAACTGATGAACTGCCGCTATTTATAATGCCATCTATGGGGATCTTTTCTCCGGGCCTGACAAGGATCATATCATCTTTCTTTACTTCATTTATATCTATCTGGACCTGCTGTCCATCCTTTATGATAGTGGCTCTTTTTACCTGAAGGCTCAATAGTTTTTTAATGGCACCCGAAGCTCTTGACCTGGCTTTTGTCTCAAAGTATCTTCCCAGCAGGACAAGAATGATGATCATTGCAGCAGTATCATAATAAATATGTGCCGCAGCTGTGGTCCCTTCAAAAATACCCGGGGAAAAAGTCACAGCCATGCTGTAGATAAAAGCTGACAGGGTTCCTATTGCAATAAGGGTATTCATATCCGCTATCCTGTATTTGAATACTGATACAAGACCCTGATAAAACTGTGCGCCCACCCAGAACTGGACCGGACAGGCAAGTATGAAGATTATAATATGGCGGACCTGCAGCGGAAACAGGTCGAGCCCCGGCACAAGATCCATGGAAGCCAGTATTATTATTATGCTTAAGGATGCTCCGATTATAAGCTTCTGAAGCAGTCTCGCTGTTCGTTTCTTTTCATAATATTCTTTTTTTTCCTGGAGCTTCAGCCTGTTTGTAATACTCATAATATATTTTTATACAAGAAGCTCATATCCAATATCTTTTATTATCTTTGAGATCTTCTCTATCCCGGTCTTTTGATCATCATATGCAAGTCTTATGTTTTCTGAGGCAAAATTAACGCTGACCTCCAGTATGCCTTCCGTTTGTTCAAGCACTTTCTCTATTTTTCTCACGCATACGGCACAGGTCATCCCCAGAACAGGATATATTTCTTTTTGTACTGCCATAGTTATCTCTTTTTACCCATAACTATAATATATTACAAAAAACTATTTACTCAAAATCTTTTCCGCCGCATTACGGTATAATATCTCTTCATCCGGATAAAAACTCTGAAAGTTTGGATGGAACTTCACACCTTTCAGGCCCCCTCTTTTTATCCTGGAAAGCTCCTCTGGAAAATCTCTGTATTCGGGAAAATATGGACATGAATATCTATTATCTTATTTTCCATTAAGCCCTTTCGTTTATTTTGCCTTTTCTATTGCTTTTGACGGACAAACCATTATGCACTTATTGCAGCCGGAGCATAGATCAGAATCGATAAAAGGGGGTTCAAAAGGACCTTCCTGCTTCAGGACCTTCTTTTCACAGCTGAACTTTGCAATGCAGACTCCATCACTACATTCTTTAAAATCGCAGAGACTATAATTTATAATAGCACTTTTTCCGGCCATAGGCTGATACAGAAAATAATAAATGATGATAATACACTTTACGTATATAAAATTAGCTTCAAAATATTATATTTTCTCCAGCAAATAAATTCAGGAGCCTATCCGAGAACCGGATGGAGCGGACTTATCCTATTTTGAAGCTAAAATACTGCTATTCAATATTTATTTAGAAACGACTTCTTTTTGTTCGGTGACTATTTTTCTTATGAGTTCTATCTCTTTTTCTGTAAGATCCTTCACTTTTTTATAACCTGCAAGTACATTCTCAACTATCTCACTATATTTATCTTTACTCACATTCTTGATCTTACTGGCTTTTTCTTCGGCTTTGCCCTTGATATCCAGCGCTATTTTCTTTATATCCGACCTTAGCTCTTCACCTGTTTTTGTAGTCAGAAACAATGCTGTCACAGCACCGGCTACAAAACCTATAGCCAATCCGACAAATAAACCCTTAATGGTACCAGAATCATTCTCCTGCATCTCAATCCTCCATCCTTTTACAAATAATAACTTATGAAATAATTAAATTCCCGCAATACATTATACATCTACTTCTTCACTATACCTACCATCATCTTTATAAATCTTACTAATATTGCTATTCCTATGCCTACGGCTATTAATATCAATACCACAGTAGTGATAGGATTTAGGAGATTGGTGAGATCATTTCCCGGTCATCTTTTTTTAGTATTCCCTTCTTCTTGCTTTTCTTTATCATCCTTAAAATAATCAGATACGCTGTTTCCGAAATCTTTTGCAGCTATGCCTACATCCTTAAACTTTGCCTTTACTTCATCATCCTTGAATCTTCCCCCAAAATGCTTTGCGGATCTTACTGCACTGTCACCAAAGTCTTTTGCTTTCTTTTTAAGGTCAGGATCATCAAAGATCTTGCCGACTGCATCCCCAAATTCTTTTAGCAGCTCGCCGAAGCTGTCAGCCGGGCTCTTCCCTTTGCTTTCATCGGCCATAATCAACCTTCCTCTTTTAAAAATATTCCTGATAATAAATCATAAATAAAAACCTATTAGTCTATTATTATAATATTAAATATTTATTAAGTCATCTCCATTACCTGTAAGTATATTGTTATTTTTCACTTATCCCGCTCTGGAAGCCTATCCGAGAATTGGATCTGGACTTGTTGGAATATATTCAGCGTTTATGAAGGGATCAAATGAGAGATCAATACCAGGAAGGATAAAATCTATTATGAACTTTTTTTCTCTCGCAGTCATCTCTTCCAGTATCCTTATAACTATGCCCTTATCCAGATAATAACCACAAATGTCTTTCCCCTCTAATGCATCTTTCCAGCTTTTTTCAAATTCTTTGCTGTCAAATTCACCGCCGTATATAAGATACCCGTCTAAAGCATCCTGCCATTTTGCCCTTTCATAAATAATATTTTTAATATATTCAGCAGCAGCATTTTTTATTATCATGTTGATTTTCCCAGGGTCAGTTACAGAACCGCTATACCATTCCCTGGCAGAGTCAAACATCCTGTTGAATGCTTCTCTTTCATATATGCTTGAGCCTATATCCCTTTTAAGTACCATCTCCCAGTATATGTCAAAAGCTAAGGTATATATCCGGCTTATCCTTTCAGGGCTCATCTTCTCATATGGTTCCAGGACCATATCTTTATCCCAGAAGTGATTTTTATTCACATCAATAAGATAATCATATGGCAGGCCGTCTGTTTTGCAGTCTTTAATAAAATCAGTAAGCGGAGGTTTCTCTATTGTAGTATATATCCCGGGAAGAATATATTCTTTTACAAAATTATTTTCACTTTCAGAAATATAGTTTTTTGCATCAATAATATGTTTGAATTTCCATCTCAGGAAACTCTTATTATAATAACCCCTTGACCTTTTGCCATCTATGACTTCCTGCAAGAGTTTCTTTATTCGCAGGATCTCATCTTCCATCTGTGCTCTGTCAATAAGTCCGTAAATATAATTTCTGGCAGTTTTTTCCGACATCTTTTCATAGACGATCCTGTATTTTATAAGATTAGTTATATGTATCGCCATAGCTTCCTCGGATGCCTGCATCCTGTAATTTTTCCATTGGATCTTTCTTCCATCTGCTGTCTCAGTATAATAATCAAGTGATTCTTCCATCAGCCTATAGAAACTCTCCATTTCATCCTCCGGACCATTGCCCTCCTTTACAATAAGGTCCACATATGCATGGAAACTCTCATGAAATACACTTGATATCTCAAAACTGTCAAGCTGATAAAAAGGCATGAATATGCCATCATCATTAAATGATTCAGTAAGGTAGATCACTTTATTGAAATATGCAGGCCTGGCCCTGTACCGGATGCTTACCCTGCCATTTATCATCTCAAGGTATTCTACAGGAAGCCTGCTTTCCGATGCATAATATATAAATTCTGTTAATGGCTCATCTTTGATAATATTTTTACTGCATGATACCAGAAAAAGCAAAACTACAACTATCAATAGCACTATCTTTATTATATTCATTGGACCTGTCATATAATTTTAGCTCATCATACATAATAGGTGACCCCCGGACCGCCAATACCAGGATGGGATTCCGCTACGGCTCCGATAGCGGGACTGTCCTTATATTTTTTTTATCAGTTCTAATGGCAGATCAGAAGTACTGTCTGTGACTATAGCGATATTTCCCATGAGCCCTTCCTTAAATGTTTTAATTATCTAATGTATTATATAGGAGAAACTATACATCGGGCAAATATTATATAATACAGACCCGGAAATCGTGAAATGGCTTCATGATAAAATGTATTGGTCCAGAGTTTTTAGCCTATCCTACTGCAGAACATATTCCTGTTCTACTATTTTGACATGCTTGAATTTAAAAAAATCCTCTACTCCGGGATTTGAACTTTTAATAAGCTCATATTTTGAACCGCATGTACAAATATAATGGATCTTATCCTCCGAAGCTACTATT
>CBEVGD010000035.1:0-16116 GCA_965549355.1 uncultured bacterium
ACAGAAAACTTTATTTTTATGATTTAGGCATAAGAAATATTTTAGTCAAAGATTTTAGGGATCTGGAACTCCGCCCGGATAAAGGCGGTGTTTTTGAAAATTTCATTGTCTCAGAAGCAGAGAAAAAAAGAAAAAATAATCACGCTAAGCAGACTATGTATTTCTATAGAGAATATGGCGGTAAGGAGATTGATCTAATTCTTGAAGATTATAAAAAACAGTATAAATGTATAGAAATAAAAATAGATAAAAGAGGGTCCGTAAAAGATATTTTTCCGCTTCCACATTCTTTTACCATAATAAGTACAAAAAATTATTTTAAAGAGGTCTCAGGACTTTTTGAATAGTAATAATATATGATTTATAAGAACTTGCTTGATGCCTGATATTCAATAAGAGCATATATTGATTGGAACAAAATTTTAAAGCCATAATTATTTGATAGATATGGCATATGCGACAGCAAAGTTATCCGTAGCTGATACCGATATCTTTATCTCCTTTATGCCAAGGGTCTTGCTGTACTCCAGCGTTTTGCCGTGAAGTACTATGAACGGAGCTCCGCTTTTGCTTTTGGAAAGCTCTATCTCTGCAAGGGAGACATTTTTGCCGATTCCTTCAAGCAGCGACTTGGCAACTGCTTCTTTCGCTGCAAAGCGGGCCGCATAACTTGCATACTTTCCTTTTGCCTTTTTTTCACAATATTCTATCTCGGAAACAGAATAGACTCTTTTCTTAAAAGTATTATTCTTTTCAATAGCAGCTGCTATCCTGCCGACTTCTATTATATCTGTACCTATTCCATATACTTCCAATATCCTCACTACTCCACAGTAACGCTTTTGGCCAGATTTCTTGGCTGATCGACATCTCTTCCAAGCTTTTTAGCAATATAATAGGAATATAATTGGAGCGGTACGATCGCCAGTATCCCATATAGCTCTACAAGAGTGGCGGGGATCTCGAAAAGGTAGTCCGCATGCCTGACTGTATCTGTGTCGCCTTCTGAAATAATGGAAAATATAGTTGCTTTCCTGGCCTTTACTTCCTGAATATTTGAAAGTATCTTATCGTAGACCGGGTCCCTGGGCATTATCCCTACTACAACAGTATTTGAATCTGTAAGGGCTATGGGTCCGTGCTTCATCTCTCCGGCAGGATACCCTTCAGCGTGTATATAGGATATTTCCTTGAGCTTTAAAGCTCCCTCCAGAGCTGCGGGGAAACCATAGATCCTTCCAAGGAAAAGAAAACATTTTTTACGGAATGTATGGTCAGCAATTTTCTTAAGCTCATCTGCCCTATCCAGGATATTCTGTATTTTATCCCCAATATTCTGCAATTCATCTATTATTTTTTGATAATAACTATTGCTAAGCAAGCCTTTTATCTTTCCAAAATATAATCCCAGGAGATACATCACAATGATTTGTGAAGTAAATGTCTTTGTGGCGCAGACCCCTATTTCAGGACCTGCATGCGTATAGATCACTGAGTTTGATTCCCTTGCGATGGTACTTCCAACTACATTTGTGATGGCCATTACCCTGGCCCCTTTTGATTTTGCTTCCCTTATGGCAGCAAGAGTATCTATTGTCTCTCCTGATTGTGTTATGGCAACAAAAAGACATCCCTTCTCTATCAGCGGATCGCGGTATCTGTATTCAGAAGAAAAATCTACTTCTACAGGTATTTTTGCCCATTTTTCTATTACCTGTTTTCCTATCATTGCTGCATGGTAGGATGTCCCGCAGGCTATTATCTGCACTTTGCGAAGATCTTTTATCTGGTCCGCAGAAAGTCCCAGTTCGTCAAAATGAAGTTCTCCATTGGTAAGTCTCCCCCTCAGAGTCTCTTTCACGCCATATGGCTGCTCAAATATCTCCTTGAGCATAAAATCTTCATAACCGCTTTTTTCAGCGCTGCTTATGCTCCAGTTAGCCTTAATAGGTTTTCTTTTGACAGACTGGCCATCTTCGGCAAAAATCTCTACCCTGTCCCTGGTGAGTCTCACTGTCTCATAATCATCTATTATCAAAAATTTACGGGTATGCTCTAAAATCGCTGGCATATCAGAAGCAAGGAAATTTTCCTCTTTTGAGATACCCACTATCAACGGACTTGTTATCCTGGCTCCTATTATCTCATCAGGCGAATCTGCTGATATTGCGACTATTGCTCCGGAACCTTTCACTTTCTTGATGAGTTTCTGCATCGCCGATAGCAGGCTGCCATTATAATATTTTTCCAGAAGATGGGGAAGTACCTCAGTGTCGGTTTCTGATAGAAAGTTATGCCCTTCGTTTTTAAGTTCTTCCCGCAGCTCTTCAAAATTTTCGATTATTCCATTATGTATAAGTGCTATTTTCCCCGTACAGTCCCTATGAGGATGTGCATTTGCTTTTGTAGGTTCCCCGTGTGTAGCCCACCGGGTATGCCCTATTCCGCATCTGCCATCTATTTTTGAATCTCTGGCAAGAAGCTCCATTTCCTTTATCTTGCCGGCTTCCTTGACTATGTCTATAACTATACCGGATGAACCTGTATCTCTACCCCCATCAGTATTTATTATTGCTATGCCAGCCGAATCATATCCCCTGTATTCAAGCCTTTTAAGTCCATTTATCAAAATGTCCTTGCAGTCTCTGTTTCCAATATATGCCACTATTCCGCACATGCATACCCTCCAGATATTTATTTAAAATTATTTGCTTTTTTCTTCTATAATATGGGACAGTTCACCGATCACATGGTCCACAAGGCTCTGCTGTTCCGCTTCTACCATTATCCTGATAAGCGGTTCGGTACCTGACGGCCTGAGCACTATTCTTCCCCTGTCTTCCAGAAATTCTTCCATTTCCAGAACTTTTGACACTATATCATCAGAATCCATTATATGGTCTTTATCGGCGACCCTTATGTTTTTTAGTTCCTGTGGAAACCGGGGTATAAGTCCATGGATCTTATCAATTTCATATTTGCTGCGCATAAGTGCATTTAAAAATTCAAGGCTGCTGATTATTCCATCTCCGGTCGGACTGAGGTCCCTAAAGATTATATGGCCCGATTGCTCGCCCCCCAATGGACTGTCTATCTCTATCATCTTTTCAAGTACATATCTGTCGCCTACTGAAGTCTTCAGAACATTTATGCCATACTCGTTCATCAATTTATCAAAACCCATATTTGCCATAATGGTCGTGACGATAGTATTGCTTCTCAGCATATTGTTTTTTACCATATCTATGGCGCAAAATGCGATAATACTATCTCCGTCAAGTATATTTCCCTTGCTGTCGCATGCTATGACCCTGTCCCCGTCACCATCATAGGCAAAACCTATATCGGCACCTTCCCTGACGACCAGCTTCTTTAATACCCCGGGATGAGTCGAACCGCACTTATCATTGATCTTACTTCCGGTCATATCTGTATTATATGACTTTACTTCTGCTCCCAGCCTGGCCAGAGCTTTGCCTGCCAGTATGCTGGCCGCACCATTTGCACAGTCGATCACTATATTAAGCCCCTCAAGATCTATATTAAATTTTCCGCAAACATACTCAAGATAAATATCCGATGCCTTATCAAGGTCCTCATATCTTCCTACTCCGATACCCGTAGGCAGGCAGTCAGCTTCATGTTTTCCGGTAATATAATCCTCTATCTTTTTTTCATGGATATCTGATAGTTTTTGGCCCTTCCCGGCAAATAACTTTATTCCATTGTCTTCAAGAGGATTATGGGAAGCAGATATTACTATCCCTCCATCAAGATCAAGTATCTTTGCAATAAGCGCTATTGCAGGCGTGGTTATTATTCCTGCATCAAGTACGCTGCAGCCATTAGAGAGAATACCCGCTGCCAGGGCACATCTTAGAAAATCTCCCGAGGGTCTGGGATCTCTTCCTATTATTATTCTTCCACCCTCTTTGCCTTCGGCCAGAAATCTCGATGCTGCTCTTCCTACTTTTAATGCCAGTTCTGCTGTAAGCTCCCTATTGGCAAGTCCCCTGATACCGTCGGTTCCAAATAATTTTCTCAAGTTTTTCATAAATAATAATCCTTATCCGGATGCTTCCATCTATTATATAAATACCTTTTTGACAAAAGGCAAAGTTATGCAAAATAGTAAACCAAAATAATTAAAATTGAAAGAAATTATACCAGCGACCGATATGCCTGATTAGCACACCGGTCGTTTATAATTACATAGGAGATACATATTTTATCTCTTTGAGAACTGCGGTCTCTTTCGAGCTTTTTTGAGTCCGAATTTTTTTCTCTCCTTGATCCTTGAGTCCCTGGTAAGAAAGCCTTCGGGCTTCAGGATCAGCCTGTATTCTTCATTGATCTCAAGAAGCGCCATCGAGATTCCGTGCCTGAGCGCGCTGGCCTGTCCGGTTATGCCCCCGCCCTTTACCTGTGCCTCTATATCATATGCGCTATCTGTATTGGTCAATTTCAGAGGTTCCATTATCATTGTGGCAAGAACCTCTCTGTGAAAATAATCCTTATAGTCTTTCTGGTTCACCATTATCTTGCCCTCGCCCGGGACCAGCCTGACCTTTGCTATTGCGTTTTTTCTTCTTCCGGTTGCATAATAATTAACTTTTTCAGCCACTGATAACTCCTTTATAAATCAATTTTTTCAGGTTGTTGCGCCTCATGAGGGTGCCGGGGACCCTTATATACTTTTAGTTTCTTTAACACCCTTCTTCCCAGGATATTGTGCGGTATCATTCCCCTTACTGCATTCTTTATTACAAATTCAGGCTTTTTCTCAAGCATCGTCTCAAGATTTGTAACTTTCAAATTCCCAATATAACCAGAATGGCGGTAATACTTCTTGTCAGCCAATTTGTTCCCGCCTTTTACTTTTATTTTTTCTGCATTAATAACTACTATGAAATCTCCACAATCTACATGCGGGGTAAAGACAGGTTTGTCTTTCCCTCTGAGTTTTTTGGCTATTTCTGCAGCCAGCCTTCCCAGTATCTTATCCTCGGCATCTACTATATACCATTTTCGCTTGATTTCTTCTTTTTTTAAATTAAATGTCTTTGTCCCTAATATTGTCATATTTCCTCCATTAAATATCAATACTCTACCCTGGTTAAAAATAGTCCCTTTGCAGGCGCCATGCTTGATGCAAAGTTGCCTTCACCAGATCTAATAGCCTGTTCTATATCTTTTATTTCCCTTTCGCCTCTTCCGGCCTCCAGTATGGTCCCGACTATTATTCTGACCATATTATATAAGAATGAATTTGCTCTTACTTTAAATACAAACATACCGGTGCTTTCCCTGTCGACAGCAAAATCATATATCCTTCTTCTGGTATACTCTTCTTTCAGGCCTGAACTGGCAAAAGGTGCAAAATCATACTCCCCGGTAAAAGCTCTCGCAACCCTTTTCATAGACTGCAAATCCAGTTTCTGAGTTATTAAAATACTGTATTTTTTCAAAAAAACACTGTGATAATCAGCATTTACTACATTATATCTATATTCTCTCAGCCTTGCATCCCTTCTCGAATTGAATGAAAGGCTTGCTTTCCTTATTTCCTTTACACCAATATCATTGGGGAGAAGTTTATTCACGGACCATTTGAACCTGCAAAGGTCAAGCTCCCTGTCAGTCTTGAAGTCGATCACCTGTCCCCTTGCATGCACTCCGGCATCGGTTCTTCCTGCATAACAGATATTCATATCCCTGTTAAGAACCAATGAAAGAACAGATATCAGCTCCCGCTGCACTGTCCTCGTTCCCTCCGGCTGTATTTGGAACCCATTAAAATCAGTTCCATCATACTCAATTACAGCCATATAATTATTCATGGTCCGGGGTCCTTTAAAACTTTTTAATTTTCAAACAACAATATCCTATAAAAAAGTATTTCTTATTCGACCAGCTCTATTATTACCAGCTGGGCTCCGTCACCAGGTCTCTTTTTATACTTGACGATCCTGGTAAAACCGCTTGATTTCTGGTGCATCCCGGGAGCTATTTTATTAAATAGTTCCCTGACGGCATCTGTATTTGCCAGCAGGCTAATACACTTTCTCCTTGCAGCCAGCGTATCCTTTTTAGCTATGACTATTAACTTATCCACCAGACCCCTGAGAAGCTTGGCTTTTGGAAGAGTTGTTACGATCCTTCCATTTTCAAACAATGAAATAGCCAGATTTCTCATAATCGCCTTCTGGTGGCTACTGCTCCCACCAAATCTCTTTGCCTTTTTTGGCACAACCATATCTATTTCTCCCGATCATTATTTTTTCTTAAAAGATAATCCAAGTCCCTTTATTTTGTCTTTTACTTCCTGAATAGATTTCTGTCCGAAGTTTCTGATATCCAGAAGCTCATCTTCGGTATATTCAAGAAGTTTTTCTACTGTATCAACGTCTTGCCTCTTGAGGCAGTTATAAGCTCTCACAGATAATTCCAATTCCTCTATTGAAGGATATTCCTGATGTATGTCTTCTTCTTCCACTTCTTCAAAGATCAGCTGATCTTTTTGGGTCATTTCTGAAAGATCTATTAATAGAGCCATATGGTCATTTATTATCTTTGAAGCCTGGCTCAGCGCTTCTTCCGGTTTAAGGCTCCCATTTGTCTTTATATCCAGGGATAACCTGTCAAAATTGGTCATCTGCCCGACTCTTGTATTTTCCACCTTGAATGATACAAGCTTCACGGGGGAAAAAATAGTATCCAGAGGTATGACTCCAAGCGGTTCACCTTCTGCATTATTTTCTTCTGCCGTTCTGTAGCCTTTGTCCTTTTCGATCTTGATCTCTGCTTTTATGCTGCCTTTTTTCGTCAAAGTACAGATATAGCAGTCAGGATTTATTATCTCTACCTCCGGAGGCAGACTGATATCCTGTGCTTTGACCTCTCCGGGGCTCTTCTTTTCAAGTTTTAACATTATAGGATCATCCGAATCCATTTTAAACACTATGTTTTTTAGATTAGCTGCAAATTCCATCATATCTTCCCTGACGCCCTCTACAGTAGAAAATTCATGCATAGTGCTTTCCAGTCTGATCTGGGTAATACCGACTCCTTCTATTGAAGAAAGCAGAACTCTTCTGATAGAATTGCCAAGAGTATGCCCAAAACCTCTTTCCAGAGGTTCCAGTATGAATTCTACCTGAAGATCATCTTTTGGTTTGACTTTTACATTTGGCTTATGCATTTTTAACAATTTATATCAACCTCCCAAAGAAAGTAAATTATTACTTAGAATAAAGCTCGACTATGATCTGTTCATTTATAGGAGCCTGAATATCTTCCCTTTCAGGAAACTTAATTATCCGGCCTTTAAGTTTTTCAAGATCGGATTCAAGCCATCCGGGAATATTTATGGTACCCCCTGATTCTTTAGCTTCAAGTATAGGCATTATCTCGCTGCTTCCCGGAGCAATACTTATTTCCTGACCATCCTTTACAGGATATGAACTTATGTCCACCTTTTTACCATCTACCATTAAATGTCCATGGTTTATTAACTGCCTGGCCTGAGCTCTTGATGTAGCAAACCCCATCAAATAGACAATATTATCCAGCCTGGTCTCCAAAAGCTGAAGAAGGATCTCGCCGGTAATACCCTTTTTTTGTACCGCCTTCTTGTAATAGTTGACAAATTGTTTTTCAAGCAGGCCATAATACCTTTTTGCTTTTTGCTTTTCACGGAGCTGGATACAATATTCTGTCTCCATTATCCTTCTTTTTGCTCTCTGGCCCGGAGCATAGGGTTTTTTCTCTAAGGCACACTTGTCAGAAAAGCATTTTTGTCCCTTTAAGAATAATTTTTCTTTTTCTCTCCTGCACTGCCTGCAGGCTGCAACCTTTACCAATGACATTCTATTTAAACTCCTTGTTCGTATATATTAAACAAATACAAGATCTACGGCCTTCGCCTTCTCTTCTGTCTGCAACCATTATGCGGAATCGGAGTAACGTCTGTGATCATTCCTATTTCAAGCCCTGCTGCCTGCAATGACCTTACAGCTGTCTCCCTGCCGGAACCTACTCCTTTGACCTTTACGTCTACTTTCATAAGACCATGTTCCTGTGCGCTTCTTGCTACAGCATTTGCTGTTATTTGAGCGGCAAATGGAGTGCTCTTCCTGGAACCTTTGAACCCATGGGCCCCTGAGCTGCCCCACGCTACTGTATTTCCATTCTGGTCAGTGATGTTTACTATAGTATTATTGAAAGTGGACTGCACGTGGGCAATGCCGAAAGGCACATTCTTTCGATCTTTGTTTTTAACCTTTTTGCTGCCTGTATTTTTCTTAGCCAACTCTTCCCCCCAGATCTATATTATTAAGTACTGATTTTTTTCCTGATACCGACACTTCGCTTATGGCCCTTCCTTGTCCTTGCATTTGTATGGGTTCTCTGCCCCCTTACGGGAAGTCCGCGCTTATGCATAATGCCTCTGTAAGAATTGATCTCGATGAGCCTTTTGATATTCTGGCTCACTTCTCTTCTGAGATCTCCTTCAATTTTTATATCGTTCTCGATATATTCCCTTATCTTGACGACCTCTTCTTCTGTTAGATCCTTTGCCTTTGTCGATCTGTCTATTTTGAGATCATCAACAATTTTACATGCTGTTGTCCTTCCGATACCAAAAATATAAGTAAGCGAAATACTTACATGTTTCTCATTTGGTATATCTATCCCTACAATTCTAACCAAGAGTATCCTCCTAACCTTGTTTCTGCTTATGTCTCGGATTTTTACAGATAATCATTACCTTGCCTTCTCTCTTGATGACACGGCAATTATTGCATATTTTTTTAACTGATGGTTTTACTTTCATGCTATTTTCCTCTTTCCATCAAAATCATTTTAAACCTTATTGTATTTGTTAACCGTCTATTTCTTCCTGTATGTTATTCTTCCTCTGGTAAGATCATATGGCGATATCTCTACCTTTACTGTGTCCCCGGGCAAGATCTTTATATAATGCATACGCATTTTTCCAGAAATATGAGCCAGTACTTTATGGCCATTTTCAAGTTCTACCCTGAACATAGCATTTGGAAGTGCTTCTAAAATCGTTCCTTCGGCTTCTATTATGCCTTCTTTTTCAGAAATTTTATGCCTCCTGCTATATTATAACTACGCTAAATTAGCGCAAATATGTAGGTTACCAAAAAACCCTGTCCCTGTCCACTAAAATCTTTATATCCTTGTCAAAACCTCGGGTCCATCCGGAGTAATAGCTATTGTATCTTCGAAATGGCATGATAATCGCCCATCCGCTGTAGCTACCGTCCACATATCGTCAAGTATCTCTACCCCGCTGCCGCCTTCATTAAGCATCGGTTCTATTGCCAATACCATGCCTCTCTTTAGTATAGGTCCCTGTCCCGGCAATCCATAATTTAGGATCTGGGGATCCTCATGCAGTTTTCTCCCTATACCGTGTCCGACAAAATCCTTGACTACTGAAAAACTATCCCTGTCAGCTCTTTTTTCTATACAGTTTGAAATATCTGTGAGCCTGCCGCCTATTTTGCACTGGTCTATAGCTATATCAAGAGCTTCCCTTGTAGCTTTCCATAGTCTGTCTGCAGTACTGCTTACCTGCCCTACCTTATAGCTTCTTGCCCCGTCTCCAAAAAATCCATTTTTCTTTACTCCCACATCTACAGAGACAAGATCGCCGCTTCTGATCTTTCTCCTTCCGGGTATCCCGTGCACAACCTCTTCATTTATTGATATGCACAGACTGGCTGGATATGCTCTGCTGGAGAGTCTTCCGGAATAACCCTTAAATGCGGGTACGGCCCCGCATGTCCTTCTCTCTTTTTCAGCTATCCATTCCATCTCTATCGTTGTGATCCCCGGTTCCAGAATAGTTTTAAATTTAAAATTAACATTTGCGACAATTTGACCAGCTTCCTCCATTATTTCTATCTCAGCAACTAACTTACAGATTATCATATATTTTCTATTATCCTTTCAGTGACTTCCTTCTCTGTACCTGTACCTTTTACATCCGCCAGAATCCCTCTTTCTTTATAATAGCCTATCAGAGGACTGGTTTCTTCATTATAGACCCGCAACCGATGCTTGATGACTTCTTCCTCATCATCTCTGCGCTTCATCAGCCTGCCGCCGCATCTTGCACAAACACCGTCCTGTCTTTCACCGCTACCTGATATCTGCTGGCATTCAGTGCAGACCCGCCTCATACTAAGCCTTCTAATGATCTCATCATCGTCAATTACTATATTAATTACCTTATCCAGATCCAATCCAATCCTGTCCAGCATATCAGAGAATATTTTTGCCTGGGATATATTGCGTGGGAAACCATCCATCAGGAACCCTTTCCCTGCCCTGTCCCCCTTAATGAAATCCTTTACAATATCTACTATCAACCCGTCCGGGACCAGTTTCCCGCTCTCAACATATTCTTTTGCTTTTAGCCCGGATTCCGTTTCTTTCCTTATCTCTTTTCTTAAAATATCACCTGTCGAAATATGAGGTATCTTAAATTTTTTTGAGATCTCCTTAGCCTGTGTACCTTTCCCTGCTCCCGGAGCACCAAGCATTACTATTCTCATTTCAAAAACCCTTCATAATCTCTCATGGTCAATTGCGATTCAAGCTGCCGCATTGTATCCAGAGCAACCCCCACTGTAATAATTATGGATGTTCCCCCAAACCTGAAAGGTATTTGAAGGTAATTTATCAAGACTTCCGGCAGAAGAGCCACTATTGCCAGAAATACTGCTCCCGGAAGAGTTATCCTGTTCAGAATATTTGTCAGATAATCTGCAGTATTCCTCCCCGGCCTTATTCCGGGTATAAACCCTCCATACTTCCTCAGATTATCAGCTGTATCTATGGGATTAAAGGTTATGGCTGTATAGAAATATGCAAAAACGATTATCAATACTGTATATGTTATGGCATAAATGGGATTAATATTACCCTGTGCCGATGGGCTGAGAGCATCTGCAAAAGCCTGTACCCATCTATTCGGAATAAATTGTGCTATGGTTGCAGGGAAAAGAAGTAATGCTACTGCCAGGATAATGGGCATGACTCCGGATTGGTTTACTTTGAGCGGCAGATAGGTGCTCTGCCCGCCAAAGACCTTTCGTCCTACAACTCTTTTGGCATACTGGACGGGTATTTTCCTTTCACCCTGCTGAATCATTATTATGGCCATTATTATACCAATAGATAAGACAGCAAATAATGCAAGGAAGAAATAATTGGTCCCCTTCAGCCTGAAAAGACTTATGAACTGGCCCGGCATCCTCGAAACTATATTTGCAAATATTATAAGGGATATGCCATTGCCTATACCGTGAATATTTATAAGCTCTCCCAGCCACATTATAAGAGTCGTACCGGCTGTAAGAGTTATCACTATCAGGGTCACATGAGCAATGTCCCAATCCGGTATTGCACCGAAATTTCTGAAGAAATACGTCATTGTTACAGATTGTATTAGGGCAAGTGCAACAGTAAGATATCTTGATATCTGATTGATCTTTCTCCTGCCCATTTCACCTTGTTTTGAAAGCTGTTCCAGTTTGGGTATTACTACCTGCAAGAGCTGCATTATTATAGTTGCAGTAATATATGGCATTATACCCAGTGAGAATACAGCAAAGTTTCCCAGAGCTCCGCCGGAAAAAAGGTCCATCATTCCAAGGACCCCTGTTTCTACCTGATCAAGTATTACTTTAGCATCAACGCCGGGAACAGTTATATTTGCACCCAGCCTGTATATAGCGAGGATACCTATCGTAAATAGTATCTTATTCCTGATCTCTCTTATTTTGAAAGCTGTGATTACTGCCCGAAGCATCAGATTACCTCCGCTTTCCCTCCGGCTTTTTCAATCTTTTTAACTGCACTTCCACTGAATCCATTTGCCTTTATGACAAGTTTTTTAGTAAGATCCCCATTCCCAAGGACTTTTATTGGGCGGTCCTTTTTCATTATCATACCTTTTTCCATAAGTACCTTATAATCAACTGTGCTACCGTCTTTAAAATCTTCAAGTGTGCCTGTATTTACAATGTTAAACACTATCTTTCTATTATTTTTAAAACCTCTTAAATGGGGAAGCCTCCTCTGGAGAGGCATCTGCCCCCCTTCAAAGCCGATCCTGGTCTTTCCGCCTGATCGTGAAAGCTGACCCTTTGTACCTCTTCCGCTGGTGGTCCCGTGGCCCGAGCCGTCGCCGCGGCCCACTCTTTTCCGTTTTTTAATAGAGTCAGGGGACTTAAGTTCACTGAGCTTCACTATTCTTTCCTCCTAATATTTAAATTCTCTATAGAATAAATTATTTATTAATAATACTATCTAAAGTTTTACCGCGCGTACTGGCTATCTCTTCCGGGGTCCTCAGGGATTTCAAACCATTAATAGTCGTATTTACTATAGTCAGTGCATTTGAACTGCCAAGTGATTTTGTGAGTATATTTTTTACACCGGCCAGCTCAAGAATAATCCTTACGGGACCTCCCGCTATAACACCCTTACCATTTGCAGCTGGTTTCATAAACACCTTTCCAGCGCCGGAACATGTATTTATCTCATAAGGTATGGTCCCATTTATGAGCGGTACCCTGAATAAGTTCTTTTTAGCTTCATTTACACCTTTTTGGATGGCAGTTGAGACTTCTTTAGCCTTTCCAAAACCAACCCCTACTCTTCCGTTCAAATCTCCGACTGCTACAAGGGCGCTAAAACTAAATCTTCTTCCGCCTTTTACTACTTTTGCCACCCTGTTTATTTTTATTACCTTTTCAGTAAGTTCTGTATTATTTGGTATTTTCACCAACAGAAATCCTCCTTTAATTACCTAAAATTTTAATCCGCCTTTTCGTGCGCCTTCAGCAAGAGCCTTCACCCTGCCATGATACTTATAGCCGCTGCGGTCAAATACTATCGTATTGATCTTTTTCTCAATAGCTTTTTGCGCAATAGCCTCACCGGTCCTGAAGCTGATATCGGTCTTTCCTTTATCTTCCTTTTTTGCTTCGATATCTTTGCTTGATATGCCAAGAAGCGTCTTCCCAGTCTCATTGTCTATTATCTGGCCGTATATGTGTTTCGAACTCCTGAACACACAGAGTCTCAGCCTTGAATAATTATTACTTACTTTTAGCCTTGATCTTAGCTTTCTTTTAAATTTTTTGTTTTTTCTTTTAGTTTTTGTCTCCATTTATTCTCCCATATATTAAGCTTGCGCAGCTGCAGCAGCTTTACCAACTTTTCTTCTGACCATCTCGTCAGAATATCTGATACCTTTACCCTTATAAGGTTCAGGGGGTCTGATACTCCTAATATTGGATGCTGCTTCTCCAACCAGCTGTTTGTCTATGCCTTTTATAATAATTGTCGTATTATCAGGTATTTCAAAAGTTATTCCCTCCGGTTTCTTAAAAATAACCGGATTAGAATATCCGACCAGTATCTCCAGATCGCTGCCCTTAAGGCTTACTCTGTAGCCGACTCCGATTATTTTTAGGGTCTTTGAAAATCCCTCGGATACTCCTGTTACCATATTGCTTAGAAGGCTTCTGTAAAGACCGTATTTAGAGCTTACATCCTTGCTTGCTGAAAGGGGCTTTACTAATGCCTGGCCCTCTTCCCTGCTTATCATGACTGCTTTATTATCAAAACTCTGGTTAAGCTCGCCAAGTTTTCCTTTTACAAAGATATTTCCCTTATCGATTTTTATTTCAACGCCATCCGGTATAACTACTGGCTTTTTCCCTATTCTTGACAAATTATTCTCCTCTCATATTACCAAACAGAACAGATTACCTCTCCGCCTACTCCTGATTCCCTGGCTTTTTTCCCAGTAAGGACCCCATTAGAAGTCGAGACTATCACCGTGCCAAGACCTCCCATTACCCGGGGTATTTTATCTTTTTCGGCATATACTCTCAGGCTTGGCTTGCTGATCTTCTTAAGGCCGCGGATCGCACACACATTATCCTTCTGATATTTTAGATATATTTTGATCACGCCCTGTATGCTCTCATCTTTTATGATCTCATAACTGCGGATGTAGCCTTCTTCCTCCAATATCCTGGCTATTTCTCCTTTTAGCCTGGAATGAGGGATGCTAACCGCATCCATATTTGCTGTATAAGCATTTTTTATCCTTGCCAACATATCGGCAACCGGGTCAGACATAAACGACATAAATTTCTCCTTTTACCAGCTGGACTTAGTAAGTCCAGGTATTTTTCCTTCATGGGCCAATTCTCTTAAACATATGCGGCATAATCCAAATTTTCTAAAATAACCTCTCGACCTGCCGCATCTAAAACACCTATTATACTGCCTGGTCTTGTATTTAGGCTCTCTTTTTTGTTTTTCTATCATTGATTTCTTAGCCAAAGAATCCTCCTACTGGCTTGAATTACTATTTCTAAACGGAAATCCAAATCCTATTAATAGCTCCAGCGCATCATCATTGTTTGATGATGATGTAGCAATGGTTATATTCATACCCTTTGTCGAGAGTACTTTATCGTAATCTATCTCGGGAAAGATAAGCTGGTCCTTTATACCCATTGTATAATTACCGCAGCCGTCAAAACTTTTTCTGGATAGTCCCCTGAAATCCCTTACTCTCGGTATAGCTATATTAAGCAGCCTGTCAAGGAATTCGTACATCATATCACCCCTGAGAGTCACCATGCATCCTATTGGATTGCCTTCTCTTACCTTAAACCCCGCTATTGATTTTCTGGCTTTTGTTATTACGGGTCTCTGTCCGGTGATCACTGCAATATCTTTAGCTGCAGAATTTAGTTCCTTTATATCCTGGGTTGCTATTCCCACACCCATATTCACACAGATCTTTTCCAATTTCGGCGTCTGCATAATATTTTTATATTTCCCATCCTTCATCAGTTTCGGGATTATTTCCTTTATATACTTTTCTTTAAGTCTAGATTTCATCTATTCCCCTCAAGCAATGATCTTAAATCTGCTGATTGCATTTTTTACAAACTCTGGCTTTTTCTCCGGATCCGCTTATGTCAAAGCCTATTCTGGCAGGCTTGCTGCAATTAGGACATATGACTCTTATATTTGCAATATTTATCGGTCCTTCCTTCTTTATTATTCCTCCGGGTTTGTTCTGGTCCTGCTGCCTTGTATGCTTGCTGACTATATTTGCACCTTCTACAAAGACTTTCCCGTCCTGCCTGTTTATCCTCAGGACCTTTCCGGATTTCCCTCTGTCTTTTCCTTTTACGATCTTTACCTTATCATTCTTCTTAACCTTTAACATGTCTTCTCCTAATTAAATTACTTCCGGCGATAGAGAGATTATTTTCATAAAGTTCTTTTCCCTTAGCTCTCTTGCTACGGGACCGAAGATCCTTGTTCCTCTGGGATTATTAGCAGTATCTATTATGACGGCCGCATTCTCATCAAATCTTATATGGGACCCGTCCGACCTTCTGCATTGTTTTTTTGACCTGACCAGGACTGCCTTTACGATTTCACTCTTCTTTACTACTCCCCCCGGGTTAGCAACTTTTACAGTGGCAATAAAAACATCGCCGATACGAGCATATCTTCTTTTGGACCCGCCCAGGACCTTTATGCATTTAATCTCTTTTGCACCTGTATTATCAGCGATTTTTACTTTGCTTTCTGCTTGAATCATCTTATTTTCCTTCTCTATTCCGCTTTCTTGACAACTTTTTCCAGTCTCCATCTCTTGGTCCTGCTCAGGGGCCTGGTCTCAGAAATTTTTACCAGATCACCAGTCTTGCCGCTTTCTTCAGGATCATGAGCCTTATATTTTTTCATTCTCTTTAATATCTTATTATAAAGAGGATGTTTGTAGTGAGACTCTACAGCAACCACTATAGTCTTATCCATTTTGTCGCTGATTATTTTCCCGACTCTCGTTTTTCTTTTTGCCCTATCCAAAAAATCCCCCTTACTTTTCTTTGCTGCTTGTTGTGATCCTCTTATCCTTTTTTACCAGGACCTTTTTCCCTGCAGCTTTATTCTTTTTACTGCTTTTCTCTTTTGCTTTTATCTGCTGGTTTATGCCAAGTTCCTTTTCACGGATAAGGGTCCCGACTCTGG
>CBEVGD010000036.1:0-15957 GCA_965549355.1 uncultured bacterium
ATAAAAAGAAGTATAATAACAATAGTTATATTAAGTCTTGCTTTTCTGGATAAGCCGCCTATTACTTTAAATTTATTTGCCATATTTGGACTCTTGCTATGTATCGATACAATCAAACAATAAAAGATCTATACGACCCTGCACCTATTGTATTTGTATTACTTGCTATATTTCTATCCAAAACTATTATAAGTATATCATAATGCATTGATATTATGCCAATGAGGTCAGATTACAGCGTATTGCAGCTATAATAAATCTTATAAATCCCCTCATTCATAAATATATCATTGTATTTAGCAATTAATTCTATTAAAATATCAGTTTGAATTTAATAATATATTGGAAGTATTGAATATCAGCAGTTAAATATAATAATTATCTCATTTAAACAAAAGATGATGTCATGAAAGACATTCCCTTATTTTCGTCTAAAACCCAAAAATCAATTGCAAAGCAGGTGCTTATCGGTTTTGCAGCTATAATACTGGTCGGCTCTATTATACTTTCCCTGCCCCATATGACACAGGGTGAGAATATTTCCTATATAGATGCTCTCTTTACTTCTACATCAGCAATATGCGTCACGGGCCTGATAGTCCAGGACACCACGACTTATTTCAGCGAGCTCGGAAAGATAGTAATACTCCTTTTTATACAAATAGGCGGCCTGGGCATAATGACTATAGGTTCCATATTTGGTTTGATGCTTGGAAGAAAGATCCGGGTAAGGGATAAGTTCTATCTCCATTCAAGTTTTGGGTCCAAACATCCTTTTAGCACCGGAAAATTTTTTATGCTGATAGCCGGGATAACTTTTTCCATTGAATTTATCGGTTTTATTATGATGTCAGCAATATTCTACTTTAAATATTCCCATACATTGCCCGGTGCTATGAGTTCAGGTCTTTTTCATACTATAAGCGCATTCAATAATGCGGGATTTTCCCTCTATTCCAGCAGTCTGGAGACCTTTGCGGGAGATATTCCGCTTAATCTGCTTTTTATGATACTTATTTTCCTCGGAGGAATAGGTTTCCCGGTAATATCAGAAATAATCACATACAGGAGGGTAAAGCATTTCTCACTGCATGCAAAGGTCGTTCTTTATTCTTCGGTCTTTCTGATCCTTGCAGGTGCATTGATGTTTTTCCTGATGGAATTTAATAACCCTCTTTCAATCGGAGACAAACCCCTGTATGCAAAGATATTTGCAAGCCTTTTTCAATCAGCGACTGCGAGGACCGCTGGATTTAATACTATCAGAATATCCGCATTGAATCCTTCGACCCTGTTTCTACTATCGCTATTGATGTTTGTGGGCGCATCTCCGGGAGGTACCGGAGGCGGGATAAAGACAACGACTTTTGTTACTGTTACAGCGGCAAGCTTAAGTTCCATCAGGGGAAGAAGCGGAGTAAATCTGCTTAAAAGAAGACTTCCCGACAGTGCCATATACAGGGCGTTGACCCTTGCCCTCACAGCAATAGTCATTATAATATTCTCGACTATCGGTATACTTATCTTTGAAAAATGCTCTTTTAAGGACGCCCTGTTCGAAGCTATCTCAGCTTTTGGAACTGTCGGGCTCTCTACAGGAATAACAGGATCACTCTCGCTTCCAAGTAAGATAATATTGATACTGAGCATGTTTATTGGTAGAATCGGTATCATCACATTGTCTGTTGCAATAGCTATCAGAAGCTCAATAAATAAAATGACTTACCCTGAGGACACGATTACTATTGGATAATATAATTTTTATAGAGCAGGAATGATTTATTATGAAAAAACAATTTCTAGTAATAGGGCTGGGAAGATTCGGAACAAGCGTGGCCAGGACCCTTTCCGAAGAGGGCCACAGCGTAGTAGGCATTGATATATCCGAGAAACGCATCCAGCGCGTTTCGGAAGAGATCACAGATGTAATAAAATGTGACGCTACCGATGCTGATATTCTGGATACGATGGGCGTATCTGATTATGAAGCAGTAATCGTATGCATAGGTGAAAAATATATACAAAACTCCATACTTGTCACCCTGATGTTAAAGGAAAAGGGCGCTAAAAAGATCATCGCCAAAGCCAGCACCAAAACTCAGGGCAGAGTCTTATCCAAGGTAGGAGCAGATACTATTGTATATCCTGAAAAGGATATGGGTGAAAAAGTCGCAAGAAGCCTTATAAGCTCTAATCTACTTGATTTCCTTGAAGTCAGTCCGGATATAAGCATTGTAGAAATACCTGCACCGGATTTTTTAGTAGGGAAAAATCTTATCGAACTAAATTTGAGACATAGATATGGGGTCACAATAATAAGTATAAAGAATGGAAAAAATGAGATAATAGCTCCGCCTGATATAAGCTACCGCTTTGCAAAAGACGATATTCTCATACTGATAGGTAAAAACAAACAATTAAAAAAATTAAGGTTTACCGAAGAATAGCTTATTCATTACCGGGAGCCTGCCCAACAAGTCCAGATCCAGTTCTCGGACAGACTCTTATGCTTCCCTGACATTAATAAGATTTGTGCTTCCGGGCTCATTTACCAGTACTCCGGCAGTGATGACTACCCGGTTACCCTTTTGTATATATCCCTTCTCTAGTGAGATCCTTATATCTTCTTCTATCATGCTGTCTATATTCTTTGAAGAGACTGTCCTTAGCGGTATCACTCCCCAGCTCAACATAAGCTGTCTTACTACATATTGATTGGGACTTGTTCCTATGATCATGCTCCTGGGCCTGTTTTTTGATACCTGCCTCGCAGTAAATCCAGATTCAGTAGAAGATATTATTGCATCTGCATCCAGTATGCCGGCAATTTCACATGCTGCGAAGCTTATTGCCTCTGTTATTGTATTGTGGGGAATGCCAAGTTTTTTTCTTAGTATGGCATTATTCCGGTAGATCAGATCATAATCAAGAGTTTTTTCAGTCTCCATGATAACCCGGACCATCATCTCCAGGGACTTCAAAGGATAGCTTCCCACCGCAGTTTCTCCGGAAAGCATTACTGCATCCGAACCATCGAGAATAGCATTTGCCACATCACTTACTTCAGCTCTTGTGGGCCTCGGATTCTCTATCATCGAATTAAGCATCTGAGTCGCAGTTATTACCGGTATTCCTTCAAGATTTGATCTCTTTATTATGCGCTTCTGAACTGCAGGTACTTCCTCTGCCTCTATCTCGATTCCCAGATCACCTCTTGCGACCATGATAGCATCGGAGATTTCCAGTATCTTATCAAATGCATCTACTGCTTCATGTTTTTCTATCTTGGATATTATCTTTGCAGGATTTCCTGCTTTTTTGACGATCTTTTTTATTCTTTCTACATCATCGGAACTTCTTACAAATGACTGGGCTATAAAATCTACTCCCAGATCTAATCCCAGTTTTAAGAACTTAATATCTTTTTTGGTAATAGAGTTTATGCTGACCGAAACACCGGGAAGATTTATTCCCTTATGTGAAGATAGGGTTCCTCCAATGATCACCCTACAGAAGACATTATTATTTTTTCTATCGATCTTCAAGACTTTGCATTCAATGAGTCCGTCATCTATAAATATCGTTCCGCCGGTCCTTACATCGTCTATAAATCTGCTGTATGCCACCTGAATCATCGGCTTTCTGCCGGATCTATCATTACTTTTCATTCCACCGGTATAAAGTATTATATTCTGGCCGTTTTTGAGGCATATATCCCGGGCAAGCCTTCCTATCCTTATTTTTGGTCCCTGAAGGTCAAGTATTATTGCCGTATTTTTCCCGGTCTTTTTGGAGATCTTTCTTATTCTTTTTACGAGAGTGGAGACTTCTCTTTCATCAGAATGCGAAGCATTGATCCTTGCAATATCCATTCCTGACAGGATCATTTTTTTCAGCACTTCTTCGCTATCGCTCGATGGGCCTATTGTGCAGATTATTTTTGTCTTTCTCATGATGATATCTTCTTTTTTGCTATCTTCCAGAGCATGTCCTTTTCTCTGAGGGGCAGACTGCTAAAATCCAGATCTCTCTCTTCCGCTATCTTTTCCATAAGCTTGAACCTCTCAATAAATCTCCTGCCGGTACCCTTAAGGCTCTTCTCTATATCTATCCCGAGATGCCTTCCATAATTTACAATTGAAAAGAGAAGATCACCCAGCTCTGCCGATGCTGCTTCCATATTATTATCATCGGCTTCCTTTTTTAATTCCCCGAGTTCTTCGATTATCTTTTCGTACACATCTAATGGATCATCCCAGTCAAACCCAAGGCGGGACGCTCTATTCTGGATCTCATATGCATAATGAAGGGAGGGCAGCGACCCCGGTATCCCGCTGAATATCGAGTCTCTATCCTTTTTGCTGTTTTTTCTCTCTTCCTTTTTGATATCTTCCCATTTTGCCAGTATTTCCCTGCTGCTGCCGGCTCTGGTGCCGCCAAAAACATGGGGGTGCCTCCTTAGAAGCTTTTTTATTATCGTCCTTATTATATCAGATGCATCAAAACTGCCATTCTCATCAGCTATCTGACCATGAAATACTACCTGCAATAGCAGGTCCCCCAGCTCTTCTCTGAGGCTTTCCGGGTCCCCGCTTTCGATTGCTTCTACAGTCTCATAGGTCTCTTCTATCAAGTTTTTCTTAAGTGATGTGTGATCTTGTTCCCTGTCCCACAGACAGCCCCTATCAGAGCGCAGTCTTTTCATTATATTCAAAAGGATTTTAAATAATTCATCCGCCGGTTTTATCCTGTCAAGAAGTTCCATGTCGGGTGAATTAATATCAAAGTTCATATTACCGGCTTTCAGTTATTCATTTTCATCAAGCTAATCTTCAATGCTCTCATCATCAGGGAGCGTATCATCTTCTCCCCGGGAAGGCTCCTCCCCGCTTTTGTCCTATTCTTCATTATTTACATCATTTAAGCTGCCTTCATTTTCTGAAAGATACTGTATATCAGCATCTGCTATAAGCTTTGCCAAAAAACCTTCCCATTTTTCCAGCTTATATGTTTCAGTTAAATGGGTAGATATGTTTTCCTTTACTTCTTCAAACTCCTGTATCTTCTCTTCCTGTTTATCAAATACCTTTATAATATGATATCCGAATTTAGTCTCTACGATACCGCTTACCTCTTCTATATCAAGTGAAAAAACGGCCGTTTCGAATTCTTCGACCATCTGTCCCCTGGTAATAAAGCCCAGGTCCCCGCCATCAACACTTGTAGCAGTATCATCGGAATACTCCCTCGCCATATCTCCAAATTCGGCCCCGTTTTTGAGCTGTTCTGCCACAAACTCTATTTTATCTCTTACTTTTTCCCTGTCCTGATCATTTTCCTCGATCTTCTGATCTTCTATCCATGGGAACATAGACAGTATATGGCTTGCCTTTACCTGTGCGGGCACCTTAAATGTTGTCTCCTTATTCTCTTCGTAATACTCTTTCAACTGTTCCCCGGTTACCATCACTCCAGCAATAGTTTCAAAATATATCTTATTTCTGAGTATCTGATTTCGAATCTCATCTTCAAGGAATTTCCTATCTACATCCTTGCTCTTCAGCTCACTTTCAAATTCACTTTCACTTTCATACGATTCTATTATGAGAGTCATCTGCATATCTATTTCTTCCTGCGATGCTGCGATATTATTATCGGCGGCATATTGCTCCAGAAGTTTTACAACAAGAATTGAATCCACTATGCTTATCTCAAGATCTTTTCGTTCTTCATCGGTCAAGTTTGTACTCGCTTCCAGATTCTGTGCCAGAATAAAGTTCAAATATGCTTCGACTTCATCCTGTTTTATAGATATATCATTTACAGTTGCCACGGTCTTGCTGCATCCGGCTGTAAATATTATAGAGACAGCAAGAGCCATTATTACAATGATTTTTAAGACTGCTGTTGGCAAAATTCTTTTCAAGATAACCTTCCTTTTTTTAAAAAATATTAAAGCTAAAATCACATGGCCCTCATTATATCATTAAGATGGCCCATAACTAAATCTAAATCAATTTTTTTATCAATCTTTTTTATAGTTATTTGCCTGAACCGGGGCTGATAAAGAATATCTTTATTATCGGCCAGAAGATTACCGGCCCTGCTGCTGTCAAGCAATACTTTCTTCATTATTATACCCCTGCCTGCAGAAAACCTGAGGCTCTCAATACCGGCTTTGCGCAGCAGGAATTTTATCCTCGCCAGCCCTATCAGATTTAATGCGGCACCGGATATTTCACCATATTTTTTGATAAGATCCCCGCTTATCCCATCTATTTTTTCGAAACTTTCTGCTGCTCCCAATTTCCGGTAGATATTTATCCTCTCCTTCTCGCTGCTTATATAGTTTTTAGGTATATAGGCGCTTAAGGGAAGGTCTATTTGTATGTTCACATCCTCTTTTACCTCTATCCCTTTTAATTTATCTGTTTCTTCTTTTATTATCTGACAATACATATCATATCCCACACTATTGATATGCCCATGCTGTCTGGGTCCCAGAATCTCGCCTGCTCCCCTGATCTCAAGGTCCCTCATGGCTACATTGTATCCGGAACCCAGATCGGTATATTCTGAAAGTGTTTTGAGTCTCTGATATGCCGTGGTCCCCAAATTCCTGCGGCCGGGGTAAAAAAGATATGCATATGCCTGTTCGGAGGACCTTCCGACTCTCCCCCTTAGCTGATATAGCTGGGAAAGTCCGAACATGTGTGAATTTTCTACAATAAGCGTATTCACATTCTCTATATCCATACCTGATTCTATTATCGATGTTGTAAGCAGGACATCATATTCTTTATTAATAAATCCTGCCATTATCTTCTCTATCTTTTGTCCATCCATCTGTCCGTGTGCAAGTGCTATTCTGGCTTCAGGCAAAAGGCGCATAAGCTGATTTGATTTCTGTTCTATGCCCAATATCCTATTATAAACATAGTATATCTGCCCTCCCCTTGCCATTTCTCTTTCTATGGCATTTTTTACTATTGAACGGTCCATCTCGCCTACAAATGTCTCGATAGGGTTTCTTCCTTCCGGATAAGTCTCGATAAGGGCCATATCCTTTACGCCTGCCATAGACATGTACAGAGTTCGCGGAATAGGCGTTGCACTCAATGTCAGTACATCTACCTGTTTCTTTAGAAGTTTTATTTTCTCCTTGCTGTTTACGCCAAAACGCTGTTCCTCGTCGACTATGATAAGACCCAGATCAGCCGGCATTATGTCTTTCTGGAGTACCCTTTGCGTACCGATAAGCATATCTACTTTACCAAGATTAAAATCTTCTACTATTCTTGCCTGATCCCTTTTTTTTCTGAATCTTGAGATCACTTCAACATTCACCGGAAACTTTTTAAAACGTTCTGAAAAAGTCATATAATGCTGATCCGCAAGAATAGTCGTGGGAACAAGCATGAGTACCTGTTTACCGTCCTCCATAGCTTTAAATGCCGCTCTTATAGCTACTTCTGTTTTTCCGAATCCAACATCGCCTACCACCAGCACATCCATTGGTCCGGGCGATTCCATAGCTTCTTTTACATATTTTATCGCTTTTATCTGATCCTCCGTCTCCCTGAATGGAAAGATCTCTTCTATTTCCGCCTGCCAGGAGCTGTCAGGCGGAAATGCATATCCGATGGCAGATTGTCTCTCTGCATACAGCTTTGCAAGGTCCACTGCAAGTTTCTTAACGGATTTGCGCACTCTTTTTTTAAGAGAATCCCAATATTTTGAATCCAGAGAAGTTATCACTGGCTTCTTTGACCCTATATATTTATTGATCCTGTCAGCCTGCCATGTAGGGATATATAATTTATCTCCCTTCCCATACTCTATAAGAAAGTACTCTCTTTTATGTCCCCCTATCTGTCTTGATATTGTGTCTATATAAATTCCTATTCCATGATTTCTATGGACGACATATTCGCCGGGTTTAAAAAACTGAAGATCAGATCCAGCTGCCTGACTTTCTCTAGAAAAAATAGACTCCATCTGCTGATATATATCAAGTTCTCCGTAAATGGAAAGCGATTGTGAATTAAACCCTCTATACAGCCTGCTTCCTGAAATATATGTTATGCCTTTTTCCAATAAAGCCGGCTCCATGGATGCACCGGAATCCCTGCTTTTTAGGGATTTATAAGATATTGAATTCTCAAGCAGAAGATCCCTTATTTTTTTTCTTCTGGGGGCGCTGTCAGACGATATTATTATTTTTTTATCCGATTTCAGATCGGCCCTTACATTATCCGTAAAGATATCTGCATTGCCCAGGCTTCTTTTTTGTCTGGAGACCGTGCTGAAAGTAAATCTTCTTAAAGTTTTTCCGCTATCCCGCATAGATGCAAGGTCCATCCTGGGCCCATAATCTTGTTTTTCAAACAAATTATTATTTACAAGATATCCTGAAAGAATATTCTTATCCTTTATGATCAGATTTTCAAAATCCCTTTCAAATATCCTCTTCATCATGTCGATATCGCTTTTAAGTTTTAAATAGACTTCAAGCGGATCACAAAGAATAGTAGTAAAGCCGGTAAGATAGTACTTAAGGATATCAAAAAGATTATACATAGATGTGTCTGTATCAATTATATTTTTTTGATCGATCTCCCATAGATTCAGGTTGGGAAAGACTGCTATTTCATCTAATATATCTATATTGGTATGGTCCCTGAGGTCGTAGGATGCTATTTTCTCCACTTCATCAAGCAATTGATCTATGCGCACAGGACCGGCCCGGGTAATATCAAATATACTTATTATGTCCCCTTTTACACTAAACTCTCCCCTATCATAGACCTGGTTTACCCTTTCATAACAGTTTTTTATTAGCCACTCCATGATCCTGTCGCGGCTATATTCCTCGCCCTTTATTATTTTAAGGATATCCAGGCCCTTTATCCTTTCAGCAGGCACAAGATTGACAAGGGAGCTGGCAGTGGCGATGATCAGATCCACCTGTCTTTTTTCTGTTCCGCTTCTTGCGGAGAAATCCACAAGGTTTCTGATGGTATTTAACCTTTCAACCATACTCTGGTTATCGGGTCTTTTATTTTTAAAGAAAATATTGCCGCCCATTCCCGGGAAGATAGATATTGCCGCCTGCGGCAATAGGCATCCTATTTCTTTTTGAAGCTGTACCGCCCTTTCTCTGGTAGATGTGATCAATATGGCCGGTATGCCGGAAAGGCTGCTGAAGGCGCCTGCAATAAACGGCCATATGGCCTCATCTGCAGTCACAGAATCAGGCATATTGCTATTTTTGTATTCTTCTACAAACTTTTTCCACTGTAATGTCTCGGTAAAATATTCGATCATAACAGATATTTTATCAGGTTTTTAAAAATAAAAGCAGGAACCGGGTACCCGGTGGAATGTGCGGTAATTTATTACCGTAAGGATATCATGAATAAATAGATCATATAAAAAAATGGTGATTATTCTCACGGATGCATCGGAGCAGCTGAATTAACCGGTAAATAATTAGAAACTACTTTTTAGCATCGGAGCGCATATTAATTTATTGTCGTGAAGATACTACAAAACACTTGCCCGCTAATAAATCCATGGCATCAATTATATTTATTAGCAGCATGGTCCAATCCATTTTCTATATAATCCTTAATGATATCCACCGCATCTTTAATAAGAAAATCTAACTCCTTTGTCTCGCTCTTACCAAACTTCCTGAGAACATAGTTTGAAGCATCCATTCTGCCGGGGGGTCTATCCACGCCAAACCTGAGACGGTCAAAATCAAGGCTGTTTGTCTTTGCAAAAATAGACTGGAGACCCCTGTGGCCGGCGGTGCTCCCCCCTCTTTTGATCTTAATGCGGCCAAATGCCAAATCTATATCATCATGTATGACAAGTATGCTGCTTATCTCATCTCCGTAAAACTTCAGAGCCGCAGCCACAGCAGAACCGCTATTATTCATAAAGGTCCGGGGTTTTAAGAAAAGAAGATCGGTGTCCGAATATTTAGCATTTACAGCTACTGAATTGAATTTGGTATATTTATTTCCTGAATCGGTTCCGGGAATCAGTTCATCAACCACAACAAAACCAATATTATGCCGCGTTCCCCGGTAATCTTTCCCTGGATTGCCGAGACCGACAATCAAAATCATAGGCTCTACTCTTTCCCTGATTCTTTTTGTTTATATCCTGCTTTATCTCCTGTTTCAGCTTCACCCTCTTCTTCAGGTTTTTTCTCCCCGATGACTTCAGGTTCTTCCATTTCCTCTTCGGCTTCTTCCTCGGTCACAAGATCTTCTTCTTTGAGCTCGGTAGGCGGAATTATTGATACGATGACTTCGGATGGGCCATTTAATATCTTTATCTTTTCATCAATCTCTATATTTTCAACTCTTACGATCTCATTCATGCCAAGATCCCTGATATCATAATCTATTTGTTCCGGTATATCCCCCGGAAGACAGATTATGCGGAACTCTCTGAGTCCATGCTGCAGCACTCCGCCGCTTTCTTTGATTCCTATAGCTATGTCCTCATTTAGGATTCTTACCGGCACTACTGTCTCGATTTCTTTTTCCATCTGTATTCTCAGAAAATCGAGATGCATTAGTTTTCTGGATATAGGATCCCTCTGATATTCTTTTACAATGACAGCTTCTTTATCCTTACTCTTTTCATCTATCTGTATATCAAATATTACACTTGATATGCTGTGCCCTTTAAGCAGAGTGGTGAGCTCTTTTCTTTTGATCTTAATAATTGCCGGTTCCTTCTTGAGTCCGTACATCACTGCCGGTAAATAATCTGCTTTATCCAGTTTTCTGGCAGTATTATTTTTTATTTCTTTTTTATTTCTTTTTTCAACTTTTAAAGCTATATTCTTCATTTATAATCACACCTATTCTAATAATAAATCTTTATACTAAGTTTTCACCCTTAAATAACTCACTTACCGATTCGCAATAATAAACTTTATTAATAGTTTTTGCAAGTAAGGGAGCTATCGAAAGCACTTTGATTCTGTCTGGATCATATTTTCTTTTAATCGGGATAGTATCAATGACCACTATTTCGTCAACACTCGAATTTTCCAGTCTGGATAATGCATCCCCTGAGAAAATAGGATGTGTGGCACCAATATATACTTTGGTGGCGCCGTGCCTTTTAAGCATATCAACTGCGCTAAGCAGTGTTCCGCCCGTATCTACCATATCATCGAAAATTATCGCTTCTTTCCCATTAACATCTCCAACAATATTTTCTATTTCGGCTACATTTGGGGCAGGTCTTCTCTTGTCGAGTATGGCCAGGGGGAAATGAAGCCTTTTGGCAAATATTGAAGCTTTTTTCACTCCCCCTACATCAGGACTTATAATTACACCGTCCTTAATATTCTTCTCCTTAAAATATTTTGATATTATTGGAATGGCTGTTACGTGATCTACGGGTACATCAAAGAACCCCTGTATAGTAGCAGTATGAAGGTCCACAAGTATTGCTCTATCTATCCCTGCCACCGATAGCAGATCTGCAAGCAGCCTGGCAGATATGGGTTCTCTTCCCTCGGATTTCTTATCCTGCCTGGCATAGCCATAATGAGGTATAACCGCATTTATAACAGCTGCAGAGGCTCTCTTTAGGGCATCTATCATTATAAGGAGTTCCATTATATGATCATTTATCGGTTCGCTGCAGGTCTGTATAAGAAATACATCGGCGCCTCTTACGCTTTCATCAAATTTGATATGTATCTCCCCGTTTTTAAAATGCGTTCTTGAGACATTTCCAAGTTTGATATGCAGATTATCTGCTATCTTCCCGGCCAGTTCCGGAGAAGAGGAACCGCTAAAAAGCATCATCCTCTTATTTTTCGTCTCTTCCTTTACACCCAGATTGTTTTTCATTCCCTATTTCTCCCTGTCCATATTCTTTCTATTTCTATATTTAACGGCACCATTTTTAATATTTTTTTGCTTCGCCCTCTCAATGGCAAGTGCATTGTCCGGCACATCACCGGTTATCACGGATCCGGCAGCCACTATTGCTCCTTTGCCTATTCTCACAGGAGCTACGAGCATAGTATCGGAACCGATAAATGCTCCATCCTCTATAATCGTCCTGCTCTTCGAAAAACCATTATAATTGACCGTAACGCTTGAAGCTCCAATATTGACTCCTGTACCTATTTCTGTATCACCTACATAGGAAAGGTGCGGCACCTTGCTGCCTTCATCAATATTAGATTTCTTGATCTCGCAAAATGCTCCGATCTTTACTTTTTCCCCCGTAATGGTACCGGGCCTTATATAGCTATACGGACCTATATTGTTTTCGGGACCTATTCCGGCGCCTATTATCACAGAGCTATTCACAATAGTCCCGGAACCTATCTTTGTATCGTTTATCTGAGAAAATGGCCCGATGCTGCATCCTTTGCCTATTATTGTATTCCCGCTTAAAAAACATGAGGGTTCGATTATAGTATCTGATCCTATCTGAACTGTATCTTCTATATATACTGAAGAGGGATTCCGTATTGTAATGCCATTTTCCATATGCCTTTTATTTATCCTCTGCCTGAGCATATCCTCGACTTCGGAAAGCTGGGATCTGTCATTTATGCCTCTTGCTTCCTGATGATCGGATATTATAAGGGTCTCTGCTTTCTCTCCTTTGTTTATAAGCATCTCCACAATGTCAGTCAGATAATGTTCACCCTGTGAATTCTGTGTGTTTATATTATCTATATTTTCCTGCAGGTGGTCCCTTTCAAAACAATAAATAGATGAATTCACTTCAGTTATCATCTTTTCTTCCCGGGAAGCATCCGCATCTTCCACTATTTTAAGGACCTTTCCGTCCCCATCTTTGATCATCCTTCCATATCCGGCAGGATCCTGTGCAATTGAAGTAAGTATCGAGACCGAAAGGTCCTTTTCGGATCTCAGCCTTATAAGTGAATCAAGTGTTCCGGCAGTTATAAGCGGGCTGTCGCCGCTGAGTATCAATATGTTTTGACCCATATTGGGAAAATCATCCCTTGCCATCATCACAGCGTGTGCGGTCCCGGATTGTCTGTTCTGGTCGATAGCTTTGACAGAAGGAAAATTGCTGTCCAGATACTCTCTGATCATTTCCTTCTTGTGCCCCACTATTATAAAAACATTTTTTGGCCCAAGAGAGGCCGCCTGTTTTAAAATATGATAGATAAGCGGCTGACCGCATATCCTGTGAAGCACTTTTGGGGTTTCCGATTTCATTCTTTTGCCTTTTCCGGCGGCCAGAATAATAATGCTCAAATCTTTTGAAAAATCCATTTAATACGGTCTCAAATCATAAGATCATTTTTATAAAAACAAAGTTGATTGTAACATAAAATTTTTATTTATCTAAGAATAAACCGGCAGGTCAATCAACAAATTTTCCACCGGTTATCTCTTTAGATATTATATTATAATTCTGCCCAAAATAAACAGTGATATAAATAAGATTATTGCAGTTATTTCCCAGTATTTCCTTCCTTAAGAAATGTGTTGTCCCGGAAGGGCCCTCCCCATCATATACCTGGGATATATCGCTTGTTTTTGATGCTTTTACACTTATCTCTTCGCCGCACCTATCACATATTATTTTAAATATTATAAATTTTGAACCGCTGTCAGCTGGCATAGTAAAAAAGTTCTTCAGACTATCTAAAAATCCGCCCACTCTATCCCCTCCTTGACAATTTAATATTTTTTATCTTTTCTTTTTGTAGAATGTCTTAATCAGTTTTTGCATTATAATATGGCTCTGCCATTTTCTGGCTGCATGTGCCTGTATTTATAATTATGAAGTCTTTTTATAATATATCAACTTTTAATTACTTTTATAATCATTTTTTTGGATTTAGCCTTATAATAGTATCTGAGGATCAATATTAAAAAAAGCAGATAGATTTTAAGTTTCATACATCCTGCATAGGTAAATTAATACCTTCAAGTTCCAGCAGTTTCTTTTTAAGGTCCGGTCCTGCCGAAAAACCACCACAACATCCATCACTCTTTATGACCCTGTGGCAGGGTACTATTATTATAACAGGATTTTTACCCAGTGCATTTCCAGCCGCACGGCCTGCCCGGGGACTTCCTGCTGCAGCTGCGATCAGGCCGTAACTGGATGTCTTGCCAAATGGAATCTTACGGGCAGCATTCCAGACCTTTCTCTCAAATACTGATCCGGTCATAAAAAGGGGTTTTAGACCCGTATCTTTAATGGCTCTCTTAAGATAGGCTGTGATCTTTTCTTCGAGCAAAGGACACTTTTTTTTAGAGACAGTAAAACTGCCGCCGGTCTCTGTATTAGCCCGGTCGCTTGCAGCTATCATTTGCTTTAGCTGATCATCAAGGGATTTACTGTCAGTGTCAAGAAATATTACCTCCGGGTCATTGCCGGCACCGGTCCACAGATAATAAAGACATCCTATAACTGTATTAATTTTTGCTTTATATAAAATCATGAAACCGCTCCGGTATTATTAATATATTTATGCAATATACTCGATATTAATGTCTGATATGGCATCCCTTCATCAGTGGCAATAACTCTAATACGCTCAAGATCAATTACATATACATTATAATGTCAATATATTGTATTTACTATATATTTATAAGAATCTGTTTGTGGATCACAATTCTGTAATCACCATTTAGACCTTTCATCATTCAAGAGCTGAATATAGGGGCATGAAGATAAGTTTTCCAAAAGCTTGTTTTTCATAGATATCGGATGAGAGCACAAATCCTTTTTCAATTTCAGCATGTTCACTGAGAAGCTGGTGCATGCTTCGCATTCTTCCAGCAGCTCCGCTTTTGACTTCCACCGGATATAATTTGCCCACTCTTGATATAACAAAATCAACTTCTGCAGTGCTTCCTTTTTTCATCCTGTTCCAGTAGTAAAGTTTTAAGTTTTCCGATCCACCGGAAGCAAGCAGCTCCTGCCCCACAAACTGTTCTGCAATGGCTCCTTTATAAACTGAAGTCAGATCAGAAGAGTTGATGGTTTCAAGGGGATCTATTCCGCAAATATGCTGCATCAAGCCGATATCAAGAAAAAGGGCTTTGAAGACTTTTGATGATGCATTCGCACCAAGAGGCAATCCGGATACATTTGTTGAATGGATAAGATGGACGAGTAATGCCTTTTCAAGAGTATTAAGAGAAGCTTTTGTTGCCTCGATTCTCCTGTCAGGGTCAAGATGGGTATATTTTATCTGTGATCCTACACTGGATGGCACCGATTTCATTAAGTGCTCCAGGCTTTCTATATTGGCTCTGGTGCTATATTTCGCCAGAGACTCAAGATAAGAATTTACGATATCATCATGTACCTTTTTTACTGTTGTTAGAGAACTGGTATCAAGATATCTTTTTACTGCCTCAGGCATTCCTCCAACAATGAGGTAGCGCCGAAGCTCTTCCATGACTGAATGATGAAGAATACCGGATATGGTCTTCGGTTCAAAAATAGAAGGAAGCTTTTTAATAAGCATCTCTTTCCCACTGGCAAGAAGGAATTCTCTAAAAGTCATAGGGCGCATCCATTCAAATGTGACTCTTCCGACTGGAAATGAAATTGAGCCCATGGCAAACTCAAGAAGCGAACCTGCTGCAATAACGTGAAGTTCCGGTATTTCTTCATATATGTACCGAAGCATCATCAAGGCTCTTTCACATGTCTGGATCTCATCAAAAAAAAGCAGGGTTTTCCCTGGGGTTATTTTTTGTCCCGTAAATATCTCAAGTTCCTGAATCATTTTGAGTGGATTTAAATCCTTTTCAAAGATGGAGTGGACAGCCCTGTTTCTTTCAAAATCAATTATGATAAGTGATGGGAAAAAATTCTTTCCAAATTCCTTTACTGTAAAAGTTTTACCCACCTGTCTGGCTCCTCTGATAACAAGAGGTTTTCTTCCTGAAGCATCTT